>DAIDKG010000173.1 GCA_027450125.1 Bordetella sp.
GCCGACCATGCATCCCGATGCCGCAGCAGTCCTCAAGGCGGGCAAAGAGGCAGGCAAGCAGCCCTACGAAGCGGGCACCCCGCAAGAGGCCCGCGCCGGCTACGAAGCGGGTCGGGCGGCGACGCTGCCCGCGCTCGTCGAGGTGGCGCAATGCCTGGATCTCTTCGCTCCCGGCCAAGCCGGACCGATCCCCCTGCGCCTTTACCGGGCCGCAGGCACGGCGGACGACGCCGTCCTTCCCTGCTTTCTGTATTTTCACGGCGGCGGCTGGATGCTGGGCAATCTCGACACGCATGACGCCCTTTGCCGCCAGCTAGCGCAAGCCTGCCAGGCCTGCGTCATCGCCGTAGATTACCGGCTCGCGCCCGAGCATCCCTACCCCGCCGCCATCGAGGACGGCGCCGATGCGCTGTCCTACGTCGTGCGCGAAGCCGAGCGGCTGCGCATCGACCGCACGCGCATCGCCGTGGGCGGCGACAGCGCCGGCGGCAATATCGCGGCCGTCCTGGCCTTGATGGGGCGCGACGGCGATCTGCCCGAAACCGTCTTCCAGCTCCTGATCTATCCTGTGATCGACCTGTCAATGTCCACCGACAGCTACCGCCGGGTCACGGTGGACAGCGGCGTTTCGCTGACCGATGCCACGATGCGCTTTTTCATCGACCACTACGCTCCCGACGACGCCGACCGCCAGCACTGGCACGCCTCGCCGAACCGCGCGGCAACGCTGAAAGACGCGCCGCCGGCCCTGATCGTGACCTGCGCCAACGATCCGCTGTGCGACGAGGGCCGCGACTATGCCCGGCGCCTGGACGAAGCCGGCGTGCCCGTCACCGAACTGCACCTGAACGACCAGATCCACGGTTTCATCACCATGGGCGGCGTGGTGGGCTCGGTGAGCCCCATACTGGATTTCGCTGGCGCCATGTTGCGCGACCGCTGGCGGATCTGCGCCGCATAGCGGCCCTGGCGCGTCCGCTCACGCGCCCCGTCCGCGCCGGGTAGGCCGCGGCATCGCGCGCAGCTCAGCCGTCGACGGCCGCCAATATCCTGCCGAACAGCCCGTCGGCATGGGCCGAATCGAGCCAGCGCGCGACCACGACCATCTCGCGCCCGGGCTCGACCCAGGTATAGGAGCTGCCCGCCCCGACGCCGAAAAAGCTCGATGCCGGCAGGCTGGGAAAGATCCTGCCCTGGTGATTGAGCCAGATCAGAAAACCGTAATACGGCGCCAGCACGCAGGGTTCGCGCATCTGCCGCACCCAGTCCTGCGAGAGCACGCGGCGGCCGTCGCGCGAGCGGCCCTCATCGAGCAGCATCTGGCCGATCAGAGCCTGGTCCAGGCTGCCGATCGAGCAACCGCCGCCCCAGTGCGACCCGCCGGGCACCGACTGCATGCGCCGGCCGTCGATTTGAACCCAGGACGTGTCGTAGCCCACCCAGCGCCAATCCTCGCTGCACCCGCAAGGACGCGTGACGAACTCGCGAAAGACCTCGGGCACGGGTCGGCGAAACAGCGCCATCAGCGCATACGAGAGCTGGTTGATGCGAACGTCGTTGTATTCCCAGTATGTGCCGGGCGCTTGCAGCGCACGCGCCTCGCCCTTGCGGCCTGCGGGCGCCGGGCCGTAGGTCACCGCGCGATAACGGTCGGCCTGGTCGGATATGCCCCAGCGCTCGCCCTCCCATTCGCTGGTCTGCTGCAACAGGTGGCGCCAGGTGACGAGCGCGTTGTTGCCCGCATCGAAGCCGATGCCGGGCAGCTGCCGGCCCACGGGCTGGTCCAGGTCGCGGATCAGGCCCTGGTCCCAGGCCACGCCGGCGACCAGGGCCAGGTAGAGCTTGGCTACGCTGAAGGTCAGGTCGGCCCGCGCCGGGTCGCCCCAGGTCGCCAGCGTGCGGCCCCGGACCACCACCACGCCACAGGCCGGACCGCGGTCGTGCAGGGGACCCCAGGTGCGGTTCCAGGGCGCGGGGTCGTTCTGGTGCACGCCGAACACGCCGGCGGCGCTGCGGTCCCAGCTGGACTCGTGTTCCTGCGCATAGGCGATAGCCGCGCGCATCGATGTCTCGTTCATGGCTTTGCCTCGATCCTGCGCCGCGACGGCGGCGCTGAAGGAGTATTCTTGCTCCACTATGGAATATCGTGAAATCAAAACCGTCGGCGTGGTGGGCACCGGGCTGATCGGCGCGAGCTGGGCCGCGTTTTTTCTCGCCCGCGGTTTTCGCGTCGTCGCCACCGATCCTGCCCCGGACGCGCAGGCAAAGCTGCGTAATTTCATCGGCAAGGCGTGGCCGGCCCTGAACCGGCTCGGCGTGACCGCCGACTCCGCCCCCCGCGAACCGATCTTCGCCGATACCCTCGAAGACTGCGTCTCCCAGGCCGATTTCATCCAGGAGTCAGGTCCCGAGCGCGCCGACATCAAGCACGACACCTACGTCAAGATGGATGCCCTGGCGGCACCCGACGTGATCCTCGCATCCAGCACCTCGGGGTTCCGCCCGAGCCAGCTGCAGCAGGGCTGCCGGCATCCCGGACGCATCCTGGTCGGCCATCCCTTCAATCCGCCGCACATCGTTCCCCTGGTCGAAGTGGTCGGCGGCGCGGCCACGGACGCGGCGGCGCTCGATCATGCCGAATCGTTCTACAAATCCCTGGGCAAGATCACCATACGCGTGCGCCGCGAACTCACCGGCCACGTCTCTAACCGCCTGCAGGCCGCGCTCTGGCGCGAGGCCTACCACCTGGTCGCATCCGGCGCCGTGACGGCCGCCGAGGTCGATGCGGCCATCGCCCACGGCCCCGGACTGCGCTGGGCCCTGATGGGACCGATGCTGCTGGGCGAACTGGGCGGCGGCGAAGGCGGCATGCGGCACTTCCTGGACCATATCGGCCCCTTGATCGAACGCATCTGGGCCGAACAGGGCCAGACCGAATTGACCAGCGAGGTCAAGAACACCCTGGTGGACAGCACGAGCGCCGAAATGGCCGGACTCGACCCCGCCGCGATGCTGCAGGAGCGGGACACGCTGCTGGTCGACCTCATCAATGCCAAGGCCAGGGCGCGCAACCTTCCCTGAGCCTTGAAATCCGGCTGGCCGCCCCTACCTAATCCCTTCACAGGGAGCCAAGCATGGAACAGTTTCACGCCACCACCATCATCTGCGTGCGCCGCGGCAACAAAGTCGCCCTGGGCGGGGACGGCCAGGTCACCCTGGGCAATATCGTCATCAAGGCCACGGCGCGCAAGATCCGCCGCCTCTACCACGACAAGATCCTGGCCGGCTTCGCCGGTGCCACCGCCGACGCCTTCACCCTGCAGGAACGCTTCGAGACCAAGCTCGAAAAGCACCAGGGCAACCTGATGCGCGCGGCCGTCGAGCTCACGCGCGACTGGCGTACCGACCGCGTGCTGCGCCGCCTGGAAGCCATGCTCATTGTGGCCGACGCAGATCACACCCTGGTGCTGACCGGCAACGGCGACGTGCTCGAACCTGAACACGGCCTGGCCGCCATCGGCTCGGGCGGCGCCTACGCCCAGTCCGCGGCCCTGGCCCTGCTGCACAACACCGACCTGCCGCCCGAAGAAATCGTCAAGAAGTCGCTGGAAATCGCCGGCGACCTGTGCATCTACACCAACCAGAACCACCTCGTCGAGACGCTGTAATCGCACCTGCGCCTCCAACCCTCCCCGCTCGAGACCTTGCAGTCTGCCGCGGGCAAGGGATGACCAGGCGCCTGTGAGGCGGGAAAACCAAGGGCCCGTGATCCCGGACCCAAGCCCGCCTCATCGAAGCCTGCGGCCCTTGCCCGCGACAGACGGCCAAAGAACCCATACCTCCCGGAACGCAACCGACATGTCCGCCTCCACCATGACCCCCGGAGAAATCGTCTCCGAACTCGACAAATACATCATCGGCCAGAACAAGGCCAAGCGCGCCGTCGCCGTGGCGCTGCGCAACCGCTGGCGCCGCCAGCAGGTCGCCGAGCCCCTG
>DAIDKG010000174.1 GCA_027450125.1 Bordetella sp.
GGACTCGAAACGCTGTTTGTGGGAAAAGGACGCTAATGAATCAAGCAACAAGCCCTGGCGCCGCGCCGCGCGACGGACTTTACGATGCCGTGGTCGTCGGCGGCGGTCTGGTGGGCTCTGCCTTGGCTTATGGACTGCGCCGCCAGCTCGAACGCGTGGCCGTGCTCGACGAGGGCGATGTGGCCTACCGCGCTTCGCGCGGCAATTTCGGCCTGGTGTGGGTGCAGAGCAAAGGCATGGGCATGGCCCGTTATTCGGCCTGGACGCAAGCATCGGCGGCGGCCTGGCCACAACTGGCGCGCGAACTGCTCGACAAGACTGGCGTGGACGTGCGTCTGGAGCAGAACGGCGGCCTGCATCTTTGCCTGAGCGACGAGGAGGTTCAGGCGCGCATCGGATACATGAACGACCTGATGGCGCAACCCGGCATGCAGCGCTACGACTGGAAGATGCTCGATCGACACGAGCTGCGCGACATGATGCCGGGCGCGGGACCCGATGTGCGCGGAGCGTGCTGGACGCCGCTGGACGGCATCGCCAATCCGCTCAAGCTGCTGCGCGCGCTGCACATCGCTTTCGCGCGCGAGAAAGTCGATTATCTGCCGCGTTGCCCGGCGCGCGGCATCCGGTTCGACGACGGCCTGTTTTCGGTCGACACGCCCCAGGGCGTGTTGCGCTCGCGCAAACTGGTCGTGGCCTGCGGCCTGGGCAACAAAGAGATGGCCGGGCAGGTCGGCCTGGATGTCCCCGTGCGTCCCCAGCGAGGCCAGATCATCGTGCTCGAACGCACGCGCCGCATTCTGCATACGCCCATCGCCACCTTGCGCCAGATGGACGAAGGCAGCTGGCTGGTCGGCGACTCCCAGGAGGAGGCCGGCTTTGCCGATGACGTGGTGAAGCTGCCCATCCTGGGCACGCTGGCCGATCGGGCCGTGCGCATGCTGCCCGCGCTGCGCGACGTGCGCGCGGTGCGCACCTGGTCGGCGCTTCGCGTGATGTCGCCCGACGGTTTTCCCATTTACGAACAATCCGCCACGTGCCCCGGCGCCTTCGTCGTCACCTGCCATAGCGGCGTGACGCTGGCCGGGGCCCATGCGCTCAAGATGGCGCCGATGATCGCGGGCGGCATGCTCGATGAAGACATGTCGCCGTTTTCCACCCGGAGGTTTCATGTTCAAGAGGCTAGTTGAAGCCGAGCGCCAGGCTGCCGACGCGCCGGTGTGCATCACGGTCGACGGCCTGGAGGTGGCTTGCCGCGCCGGCGACAGCGTGGCGGCAGCTTTGTTCGCCAGCGGCCGCGACGCGTGCCGCGATACCGTCGTCAACGACGTGCCGCGCGGCCCGTATTGCATGATGGGTGTGTGCTACGACTGCCTGGTCACCATCGACGGCCGGCCCAACCGGCAGGCCTGCATGACCCAGGTGGAGCAGGGCATGAAAGTGGAGCGCCAGCGCGGCGCGCGCGAGGTGCAATGATGCAGGTCACGCAATGCGAACTTCTGGTCGTGGGCGCAGGGCCCGCGGGCCTTTGCGCTGGCGCCGCCGCCGCCGCGCTGGGCGTGGACACCCTGTTGCTAGACGAACAGCAGGCTCCCGGCGGACAGATCTATCGCGCCATCACCACCACGCCGGTCACCGACAAAGGCGTTCTGGGGGACGACTACTGGCACGGCGCGAGCCTGCTGGCGCCGTTCAAGGCCAGCGGCGCGCGCCACGAACCCGGCGCCACGGTGTGGTCCGTCTCGCGCATGACCGCGCCCGATCCCGGCGCAGGTTTCGAGGTGGGCTACTCGGTGAAAGGCGAAGCGCGCCTGCTGCATGCCAGGCATATCCTGCTGGCCACCGGCGCACAGGAGCGGCCCTTTCCCATTCCGGGCTGGACGCTGCCTGGCGTGATCACGGCCGGCGCGGCACAGATCCTGCTGAAGTCCGCGGGCCTGGTGCCAGACGGACGTACAGTCCTGGCCGGCTGCGGCCCGCTGCTGTACCTGATCGCCTGGCAGTATCTGAATGCCGGCCTCAGGATCGACCGCATCCTGGAGACCACGCCGCCGGGTCGGCTGCGGCAGGCCCTGCCGCACGCTTTCGATTTTCTGCGCTCGCCGTATTTCGGCAAAGGATTGAAGCTGGTGCGCGAGGTCAAGGCCGCCATTCCCATCGTCAAGGGCGTCATGGGCCTGAAGGCGCTGGGCAATGACCGACTCGAATCGGTGCAATACACCGTCGGCGGACGTACCGAAACCTTGGCGGCCGATCAGCTGATGCTGCACCAGGGCGTGGTGCCCAATGTGAACCTGTCGCGCGCGGCGGGCGTCGAGCACGAGTGGAATCCGGCCATGGATTGCTGGCAGCCCAGGGTCGATGTCTGGGGCGCGACCTCGGTGCCGGGCATCGGCATTGCCGGCGACGGCGCAGGCATCGCGGGGGCGCGGGCGGCGGAATGCCGCGGCCTGCTGGCGGCCCTGAACGCAGCCTGCGTGCTGGGCCATGTCGATACGGCCCAGCGCGACCAGGATGCCCGGCCGTACTGGAAGGTGCTGGAGCGCGCGGTGCGCGGACGCGCGTTCTTCGACGCCCTCTACAAAGCGCCGGACGCGTATCGCCGCCCCACGGGCGACACCATCGTGTGCCGTTGCGAGGAAGTCACGGCCGAACAGGTGCGCCAGACCGTGGCGCTGGGCTGCACCGGGCCAAACCAAATGAAGGCCTTCCTGCGCTGCGGGATGGGGCCGTGCCAGGGGCGCTTCTGCGGGCTGACGGTGAGCGAACTCATTGCCGACGAGCGCGGCGTGCCTGTGGCGGATGTCGGTTATTACCGCCTGCGATTCCCGACCAAGCCGCTTACGCTGGGCGAGCTGGCCGCGCTGCCGCAGACCGAGGAGTCCCGACAGGCCGTCATACGGATCAAGAAGCGGGGCGGCGCATAGCCGCCCGGCGGCAGGAGAGCACATCCGTGAGCGACACGCGCAGCGCGGCGGTCATCGTCATCGGCGGCGGCCTGCACGGCGGCTCGACCGCCCTGCATCTGGCGCGCGCCGGCGTTCCGGCGCTGGTGATCGAAAAGAACTACGTCGGCCGCCATGCTTCGGGCGTGAACGCCGGCGGTGTGCGCACGCTGGCGCGCAATGTCGCCGAGATACCGCTGGCACTGGCTTCGCGCGATCTCTGGTATCGCATCGAAGCTCTGGTCGACGACGATTGCGGCTTCGAATCGCATGGCCAGATACGCGTGGCCGAGAACGAGGCCGACGTGGCTGCGTTGCAGGAACGCCTGCGCCTGATGCAGTCGCTGGGCTATACGCATGAA
This sequence comes from Bordetella sp., assembly GCA_027450125.1. GTDB lineage: Bacteria > Pseudomonadota > Gammaproteobacteria > Burkholderiales > Burkholderiaceae_B > Bordetella. The sequence continues at coordinate 3,308 of DAIDKG010000174.1, forward strand.
ACCTGGATGGACGCCGACGAACTGCGGGCCCTGATCCCCAGGATCGCGCCGACGGTGCGCGGCGGCGTGGCTGCGCGCGAGGACGGCGCCGCTGATCCGTATCGCACGACGCTGGCCTTTCGCCGCAAGGCCGCCAGCCTGGGCGCGCACTTCCTGGAAGGCGTGCGGGTGCACGAGCTCGAGCGCAGGGGCGGGCAATGGGAGGTTTCGACCAGCGACGGCATCTACACCGCGCCCGTCGTGGTCAATTGCGCCGGCGCCTGGGCCGATCGCATCGCCGCGCAGTGGGGCGAGCCCGTGCCTCTGGAACCCATCAGTCCCATGATGCTGGTGACGCTGCGCATGGACCATTTCCTCGATCCGGTGGTGCTGGGCACGGGGCGGCCCCTTTCCTTCAAACAGCGCGCCAACGGCACGGTGCTGATCGGCGGCGGACGGCGCGCCTGGCTGGACCGCGATGCCGAATCGACCGAACTGGATTTTCGCGAGTTGGCCGCCGGTGCGCGCACCGTGTGCGAATTGTTCCCGCATATGCAGGGCGCCGTCGTCAATCGCGGTTGGGCCGGCATCGAGGCCGCCATGCCGGACGAGATTCCGGTGATCGGCGCCAGCCTGAAGCAGGAGGGCGCCTTCCATGCCTTCGGCTTTTCGGCGCACGGCTTCGAGCTGGGACCTGTCGTGGGCAGCATCATGTGCGATCTCGTCACGCAAGGTTCGACCTCGTTTCCCATCGCCCCGTTCAGCATCGGGCGTTTCGGCGGGGTCTGACGCCGGCATCCCTGGCGCACGGCGGCGCGCGCCGGGACGCAGCATAATAGATGCTCCTCACCCTTGCGCGAGCACGCGCGGAGCAAGTCATGCGGATATTGGTATTGGGCGCCGGCGGCACCGGCGGTTTTTTCGGCGGCCGGGCGGCGCAGGCCGGCGTGGACGTGACTTTCCTGGTGCGTCCGGCGCGCGCGGCGCTCCTGCGCGAGAAGGGGCTGCGCATCAAGACCGGCCAGGGCATGGACGTGATCCAGCCCCGGCTGGCGACTGCGGACGCGCCGGGCGGCCCCTACGATGTGGTGATCCTGAGCTGCAAGGCTTACGACCTGGACGGCGCCATCGAAGCGATCAGGCCGGCCATGCAGCAGAATCCCGAAGCGGTGGTGCTGCCCATACTCAACGGCATGCGCCACTACGACGCGCTCGATGCGGCCTTCGGCAAGCAACGCGTGCTGGGCGGCCTGTGCCACGTCATGGCCACCATGGGGCCGGAGGGCGAGATCGTGATCATGGGGCCGCTGGGCGCCATCATCTACGGCGAGCGCGTGGGCGGCACGAGCGAACGGTGCCAGGCCATACGCAAGGCGCTCGAACCCGCCGCTTTCGAGACCAAGCCCAGCGACGACATCAATCAGGACATCTGGGAGAAATACATCTTCCTGTCGACCCTGGCTGCGGCCACCTGCCTGATGCGCGGCAGCGTAGGGGAGATCGTCCGCTCCACGGGCGGCGAGCCGTTCATGCGCAGCCTGCTCGGTGAAATCGACAGCATCGCGCAGGGGCATGGGCACGGCATGCGGCCCAAGGCCGAGGCGTTTTCGGCCGGCATGCTGACCGATTCCGCCTCCGGCGCGACAGCCTCGATGTTCCGCGACCTGCGTCAGGGCGGGCAGATCGAGGGCGAGCATCTCATCGGCGACCTCGTGCAGCGCGCAGACGGGCTGGGGCTGCAAGTGCCGTATCTGCGCGCGGCCTACGTCCACATCCAGGTCTATCTCGCGCAGCGCGCGGCCCGGCAAGGATGAACCTCTTGCAGGACCAGGATGATCGGACGGGGGCGCGGCGCATGCGGGCCATTTATCTGGCGGGGTTCGATGTATTTCGCGCCGACGCGGTCGAGCAGGGTGCGCATCTCAAGGCCCTGTGCCTGGCGCATGGCTTCGAAGGGCTCTACCCGCTGGACAATGCCTTGCCCGCCGGCCTTGCCGGCCGCGCAGCGGCGCAGTGGATCTACGAGCAGAACATCGGACTGATACGCAAGGCCGATCTGGTCATGGCCAATCTCAATGTGTTCCGCGGGCTCGAGCCCGATTCCGGCACCGCCTTCGAGGTGGGCTACGCCGCGGCGCTGGGCA
>DAIDKG010000175.1 GCA_027450125.1 Bordetella sp.
AGCATTTTACCGCATGGGCCCATCCTTTCCTTCTGGGCCTTACTTTTCCGGCTGGACGGCAACCCACTGCACCTGTCCGCCGCGGCGCACCAGGACACCCGCCATCTTGTGCTTGTCCAGCTTGGCCACCACCTTGGCGAAGGCCGCGGCGTCGGCGATGTCGGTGTTGTTGATGGCCAGGACGATATCGCCCGGCTGGATGCCTGCGTCGGCGCTCGGGCCCGCCACCTCGCGCACCAGCGCGCCTCCCTTGATGTCCAGCTTGCTCAGCTGGTCGGCCGGCACATCGACCACCCCCAGGCCCAGCAGGTTGTCGGTCGAGGGCTCCTTCTTGCCGTGGTCGCCGTTCTGGTCGCCGGCGCCGGCCTGCTTGGCGGCCTGGATCTCGACCACCTTGACCTTGAGCGTGATGCTCCTGCCCTTGCGCCAGACTTGCAGGGTCGTGGCCGTGCCCGGCTTGAGGTCGCCCACCATGCGCGGCAGATCGGACCAGCGCTTGACGGTAGCGCCGTTGAAAGCCGTGATGACGTCGCCCGGCTCCACCCCGGCAGCCTCGGCGGGGCTCTTGGGCTGCACGCTGCCCACCATGGCGCCTTCGGCCTTGGGCAGGCCCAGGGCCTTGGCCACATCGTCGGACACCTCGCTGATCTGCACGCCGATGCGGCTGCGCGTGACCTTGCCCGAGGTCCGCAGCTGGTCGACGACCCGCATGACATCGTCGATGGGAATGGCCAGCGAAATGCCCATGAAGCCGCCGCTGCGCGAGATGATCTGGGAATTGATGCCGATGACCTCGCCCTGCATGTTGATGAGCGGCCCGCCCGAGTTGCCGGGATTGACCGCCACATCGGTCTGGATGAAGGGCAGGTAGTCTCCCGTGTCGCGGTTGATGGCGCTGATGATGCCCGCCGTCACGGTGGAGTCCAGGCCGAAGGGCGAGCCGATGGCCAGCACCCACTGCCCTTTCTTGATCTTGTCGGAATCGCCGATGGGCAGCGTCGCCATGCCCTTGGCATCGATCTTGAGCAGCGCCACATCGGTCTGCTTGTCCGAGCCGACGACCTTGGCCTTGAATTCCCGGCCGTCGTTCAGGGTGACGTAGATGTCGGTGGCGTCATCGATGACGTGGTAGTTGGTCAGGACGTAGCCGTCGCTGGAAATGAAGAAACCCGAGCCCACGCCTTGCGGGACGGTACGCTCCTGGGGCGCGGGCTGGCTCTTGGGCGCCTTGCGCCGGCCCTGGCCGGATTGCGGGTCCTGCCCCTGGAAATCGGGGCCGAAAAAGAAACGGAACAGGTCGGAGGGGTCCATTCCGCCGGGGCCACCATGCAGCGACACGGTAGCCGTGGTGCGAATGTTGACCACCGCCGGGTCGGCCTTTTCGACAATGGGCGTGAAGTCCGGCAGGTTGACCAGCGGCGCGGGCGCGGCGGCGCCTGTTGCCGCTGCGGCATGCTGCGGCGCGGCCTGCGCCGGGACGGTGCCCGCCAACGACAGGACCGCAGCGGCGGCGAGCACGGCGGCGCGGCGCGCCAGCGGTATGGATACAGAAGTGAAATACATCAGAACGGCTCCGAAATGGCCCGCAGCGCGCACAAGCGCGCGGCAACGGGCCGCCAAATCAGTCGGCAAAGTCTAGTGCAGAAAGCGACAGGGACAAAATCCGCGACACCGCCTGATACGGGTTTCGAATTCCACGCCGCCCGGGCATGCGCCATCGCGCCGCGCGCGGACCGTCAATGCCGGCCGTCAGTGCGCCGTCCCGGCAGGCAGCCTGGCGATGTACCGGGCCGAGTTGGCCAGGCGCTCGAGCGTGGCGATGGGCACCTCGCCCAGGGCGGTAAGCCAGTAGCCGGCCACATGCCGGCCGTAAATATTGATGGCGCCATGACGAATGGGGCCGGCCGGCGGATGGCGATGCTTGCTGGCAGCGTACGGCTCGATGAAAAGGGATATGGAAACCAGTCCGTCGGACAGTACCATCTGGCTGACGGCATGCGGTGCGCCGCGCGAGACAGGCCCGATCTGCCGCGCCACTTCCAGTACGGGCTTGAAGCCTGCGGGCATGGCGACGCGCCAGCCCTGGGCGGCCAGGTCGACCGGCGTCATGGACGGCTGCAGCACCTTCCAGTCGTGCGTATCCCAGGACGAGTCGACGCGCGCGGGATCCACGTCCTTGCCTATATGCACCGAAGAAAAGCTCACCTGCTCGACAATGCGGCGCGCAGAATCCAGAGTCTGCTCCCTGAGCAGCAGGCCGGTTTGGGTATCGACGCACAGCCGAAGGCCGTAGCGCAGCGCGTCGCGCGGCTTGAGCAGCACGACGCGGCACTCGCGGCCCGCTTCGCGGTTCAGCCTGTCGAGCACCTTGAGCGTGTAGTGGTCCAGCACCTGCGCCGGCCCTCTCTGCAGCAGTCCCGGAAAGCGCACGGTATGGCGACTGTCACGCCGCACGATCTTGCGGTCGGGCTGCAAGTACTGGACGTCGTCATTGTGGCGCAGATAGATGCGCGGCTGGCCGTCCAGCGTCTCGACGCGCTCGCGCTCGCCGTCGGCATC
>DAIDKG010000176.1 GCA_027450125.1 Bordetella sp.
GATCGCAACGACGAAGACGAGCGCGGCGAACACCAGGTTGAGCACGCCTTTGCGCTTTGCCAGGCCGTGCGCGAATTGCGTGCCGACCAGTCCTCCGACGACGCCGCTGCCGATGAAGACCAGGGCTAGCGGCCAGTCCACCCAGCCGGCCCAGGCATAGTTGACGGCCGTGGTCAGCCCGAAAGCCGTCACCGCCACCAGCGAGGAGCCGACGGCATAGAGAATGGGCACCCTGGCCGAGTACATGAGACCGGGAACGATCAGGAACCCGCCGCCGATACCGAAAAAGCCCGAGAGCAGGCCGGTCAGACCTCCCATTGCGGAAACGCGCGCCGAGCGGTGCCGCACGGGTTGCGCCGCGGCGGTCTCGCTGCCGCCGCGATTGCGCAGCATCAGCACGCCGACGACCAGCATCAGCAGCGCGAACGCCGCCAGCAGCTTCTGCCCGTCGACGGCCTTGCCCAGGGACGAGCCCAGCATGGCGCCGATGACGCCCGCGGCCGCGAAGGGGCCGGCGATCGACCATTTCACCGTGCCTCTGCGCGCGTGCGCCAGCAGATTGGCGCCGGCGTTGGCAGCGACCGCGAATGCACTGGTCCCGATGGCCACATGGGGATCCGTTACCCCGACCAGGTAGACGATGAAAGGCACGGCCAGGATGGACCCGCCGCCGCCGACTAGGCCCAATGTGAAGCCGACCAGGGAGCCCGAGACCCCTCCCAACAAATACTGTACCGCCGAGAGCATCGATGCTTCTCCTCAGGGGCGTCGACCCGCAAAGGGGTCTTGCCTTGCCCACAACAAATTACTTATAATAATAAGTATATTTCTATTAAGTATAAATAAGCAAGTCCGTTCGGCGCGACAAAAGCCAGCGGTACGTGTCGGAAGCAACAGGCAGGGCCGGGATCATTTCCCATCGAAAGCTGGCAGGCTGCGCGGGAGCAATCATGAGCGACAACAAGGCAATGCAGATCGAAGGCTATTTCGATACCCACACCTCGACGATGAGCTACATCGTCCTGGACGAAGCGAGCGGGCAGTGCGCGCTGATCGACAGCGTGCTCGACTACGACCCCAAGTCGGGGCGCACGTCCACGGACAGCGCCGACAAGCTCGTCGCGCGCGTCAAGGAACTGGGCGCGACGGTGCAGTGGATCCTCGAGACGCATGTGCATGCGGACCACCTGTCGGCAGCGCCCTATCTCAAGCAGAAACTGGGCGGCATGGTCGGCATAGGCCGGCACATCACGACCGTGCAGACCGTGTTCGGCAAGCTCTTCAACGTCGGCGCGCAGTTCGCGCGCGACGGCAGCCAGTTCGACCGGCTGTTCGACGACGGCGATCGCTTCGCCATCGGCGGGCTCGAGGCGCGGATCATGCATACGCCGGGCCATACGCCTGCCTGCGTGACCTATGTCGTGGGCGATGGCCGTGAACTTGCCGCCTTCGTCGGCGACACACTCTTTATGCCCGACTACGGCACGGCGCGATGCGATTTCCCGGGAGGGGACGCGCATACGCTGTACCGGTCCATCGCCAAGGTGCTGGCCCTGCCGGCCCAGACCCGGCTCTATATGTGCCACGACTACCAGCCCGGCGGCCGCGAGCTGCAGTTCGTCAGCACCGTGGCGCAGGAGCGCGCGCAAAACATCCATGTCCATGACGGCATCAGCGAGGACGAGTTCGTGGCCATGCGCACCAAGCGCGATGCGATGCTTGAAATGCCGGTGCTGATTCTGCCCTCGGTCCAGGTCAACATGCGCGCAGGGCATTTCCCCGAACCGGAAAGCAATGGCGTGAGCTACCTCAAGATTCCCGTCAACGGTCTGTAAGACCCGCGCGACAAACGCACGCCAAATTCTGGAGGAAAGACATGGATACCCGCGTACTCACCCCCGAGCTGTCAGTGTCGCCGCAAATTTTCCCGCAGGATGTCGCCGCGTTACGGGCGGCGGGATTCCGGGCGCTGATCTGCAACCGGCCCGACGGCGAAGGCAACGACCAGCCCTCGTTTTCCGAAATCGAGCAAGCGGCCCGCGCGGCCGGCATGGATGCGGTCTATCTGCCGGTCGAATCCGGCAAGGTGACCGACGAGCAGGCGCGGCAGTTCGGCGATGCCCTGGCCAGGCTGCCCAGGCCCGTGCTCGCCTATTGCCGCACCGGCATGCGGTCCACGACGATGTGGGCGCTTTCGCAAGCAGGCAAATCGTCGCTCGCGGACATCCTGGAAAGCGCGCATCGCGCCGGGTACGACATGAGCGCCGTCACGCGCCGCATCGCCAACCCGGCGAGCGCCGCGCCGGACATCAGCGCGGCGGCACACGACGTGGTGGTCATCGGCGGCGGCGCCGCAGGCATCGCGGTGACGGCCAGCATGCTGAGCCGGCACCCCGGCCTGGATGTCGCCATCATCGACCCGGCCGACGTGCATTATTACCAGCCTGGCTGGACGCTGGTCGGGCGCGGCATATTCCGGGCCCCGGACACGGCCCGCACCATGGGGTCGCTGATCCCGCGCGGCGCCCAGTGGATCAAGTCGGCGGTCGCCGCTTTCGACCCGCAGAGCAATGCGGTGATCCTGGACGGTTGCCGGGTGGTTCGATACCGGCAGCTGGTCGTCTGCCCCGGCCTGAAGCTCGATTGGGGCGCCATCGAGGGCTTGGCCGAAACGCTGGGCAGCAACGGCGTCACGTCGAATTACCGCTACGATCTCGCGCCTTACACGTGGAAGCTGGTGCAGTCCCTGCGAGGGGGCAGGGCCTTGTTCACCCAGCCGCCGATGCCGATCAAATGCGCCGGCGCTCCCCAGAAGGCGATGTATCTGTCAGCCGATTACTGGCGGCGCCAGGGCGTGCTGCAAAACGTCGACATCGGTTTCTACAATTCCGGCGCCGTCCTGTTCGGCGTGGCCGATTATGTGCCCGCGCTCATGGAGTATGTGAAGGCCTATGGCATTGCCCTGAATTTCGGCCATACGCTGACGGCCGTCGACGGCCCAGGCAAGACGGCCACCTTCGTCAGGACCGGGCCCGACGGCAGCAAGGAAACGATTCGCGAGTCCTTCGACATGATCCACGTCGTGCCGCCGCAAAAGGCACCCGATTTCATCCGCGTCAGCCCGCTGGCCGATGCGGCCGGTTGGGTCGACATCGATCCGGCCACGATGCGGCACAAGCAATACGAGAACATCCATGCACTCGGCGATGCCGGCAATACGGGCAATGCCAAGACGGCCGCGGCCGCTCGCGCGCAGGCGCCGGTGGTCGCGCACAACGTCCTCGCGGCGCTGGGTCTGGCCAAGGGCCAGGCGCAGTACAACGGCTATGGGTCCTGCCCTCTGACCGTCGAGCGCGGCAAGATCGTCCTGGCGGAATTTCTTTACGGCGGGAAAGTGGCGCCCAGTTTTCCCGCCTGGCTCATCGACGGCACGCGGCCATCGCGGCTGGCCTGGCTGCTCAAGGAACGCATCCTGCCTTTCGTTTACTGGAAGGGCATGTTCAAGGGACACGAGTGGATGGTGCATCCCAAGCTGGTCGACGTGGCGGACCCGGAAAAAATCCGGGAGGATGCTTCGGCCTAGGGTTTTATTGTGGCGGCCATGGCCGAAGCGGCCATCGCGGCCACGGCCGGCGGCAGCACGAAGCACCACATTCCCGTCCCGGCATAGGCCAGCGCTGCCGCGGCGCAGCCGGCCGCGAAGACCAGGAGGGCGGGCACCATCTTGCGCAGGCGAGTTCGCGCCGCCGCCCGCGCGCAAGAGTCCGTGCCGCGCAGCAGGTCGGCCAGGTCGAGCATGATTTGCGTGGTCGTCCCGGTCATCAGCGTCGAGGGTGGCGCGCTCGTCAGGTGCATACGCTGCACGGCATTCTGCACGGCCATGGCAGCCACCATCAGCATGCCGGCCGCGTACGCCGGCCCGGCGTCGCTGTCCGGAAAAGGTCCGTACGCAATCATGAGCACCGCTGCCGCCGACAGCAGGACGATCTTGCTCGCCATGAGCACGTTCACCGAGCGTGTCAGGCGCGACAGCACGACCAGGACGCAAAACACCGGCAGGGCCGACAGTTTCGCCAGGGCTCCGTTCGTGCCGTGCACCAGCGAGGCGGCCAGCGTGACGAAGTTGCCGGTCACATGGGCGGTGAAGAGTCCGTGCAGGGCCAGGAACCCGGCCGTGTCGACATAGCCGGCATTAAAGCCGAGCAGGGCGGTCAATCGGGGTGATGCAGCGGGCTGTTCCATGCGCGTTCCTGTCGGGTGAGCTTGCGTGGGCAGGCGGGTTGTCATGGCGGCGCGCAATCGCCGCCGGGCGTTCTACGAGGCTGGTGCCTGCTGCATGTCGAGCCAGGCCACCAGCAGCAAGCCTGCGGCCAGGCCCAGGTGCTCGAAAAACGAATTGGCCGCCATGAAGCGTTCCGGGCCGGCGGGCATGTTCCAGAAGCGTAGCGCAATGAGCGTGGCCAGCAGGGTGAAGCCGGCCAGGCCCAGCGCGCCCAGCCAGCGCAGCCATCCGCAAAGGATCATGAGCGAAGCGCCCAGTTCGAGCGCGATCACCAGCACCGCGAACAGTGGTGCCGGCGACAGGCCGAAGTGCGTCATCTCGCCGATCGCCCCGGGGAAATCGGTGAGCTTGACCAACCCGCCCTGGATGTAGGCGGCGCATAGCCCCAGATAGGCCACCAGGCGCGCGGTCTTGCCGCCCAGCAGGGCGCGGGCGACGGCGGGGCGCACGCGGTCGGTCGAGATGTGTCTGTGCATGTTGGCTTGCGTATGGCTTGATCACACGGCCCAGCAGGAGCATCCCAGGGCGCCGAAAAAGCCCTGCAGGTCCGATACGGGCGCTTTGGCGGCCCAGGCCCGGGCGTGGTCATGGCCGTGCAGGCCGCAGGCGCTCGAGCAGGAGCACGAGGCCATGGCGGCCTGGTAGCGCGGATAGCGCGAATTCCTGCCGGCGCCCTCTGGCTCGCCCCAGGCGCCGTAGCCTTTGAACAGGCGTGTGGGCGACCAGTCGGGCATGGCCGGCGGCAGCGGATTGTCGTCCAGAGCAGCGAAATCGCCCTCGCCGTAGACCACGCGGCCGCCCACGACGGTCAGGTGCGAGGTCAGGAACGAGATCTCGTCTTCGGGCACGCCGAAGTAGTCCTTGCTCGGCACGATGAAGTCCGCGAGCTGCCCGGCCTGGATGCGACCGCGGCGGCCTTCCTCGTTGGAGAACCAGGCCACGTTTTCAGTCCACATGCGCAGCGCCGTCTCGCGGTCCAGCAGGTTGCGCTGCGGGTAGAGCCGCAGGCCGCCCACGGTCTTGCCTGTGACCATCCACGACAGCGACACCCAGGGGTTGTACGATGCCACGCGCGTGGCGTCTGTACCGGCCGAAACCTTGACGCCGCGCTCGAGGATGCGCCTGATGGGCGGGGTCGCCTCGGCGGCCTGGGCGCCATAGCGCTCGACAAAATATTCGCCCTGGTAGGCCATGCGATGCTGCACGGCGATGCCGCCGCCCAGGGCGGCGATGCGGTCGATGGATCGGTCCGAGATCGTCTCGGCATGGTCGAAGAACCAGTTGATGCCCGCCAGCGGCGTGTCCCGGTCGACCTTCTCGAACACGTCGAGCGCGCGCGAGATGGTCTGGTCGTAGGTGGCGTGCAGGCGCCAGGGCCAGCGGTTTTGCGCCAGCACGCGCACCACTTCCTCGAGCTCGCCTTCCATCTGCGGCGGCATGTCGGGCCGCTCGACGCGAAAGTCCTCGAAATCGGCCGCGGAATAGACCAGCATCTCGCCCGCCCCGTTGTGGCGGAAATAGTCGTCACCCTGCTTGTACTTGACCGACGCGGTCCAATTGAGGAAGTCCTCTTTTTCCTGCTTGGGCTTTTGCGTGAACAGGTTGTAGGCCAGGCGCACGGTGATCTGGCCGGCGTCGGCCAGCTTCTGGATGACCTCGTAGTCTTCGGGGTAGTTCTGGTAGCCGCCGCCGGCATCGATGACGCCGGTCACGCCCAGTCGGTTGAGCTCGCGCATGAAATGGCGCGTGGAGTTGATCTGGTAGTCCAGCGGCAGTTTCGGCCCCTTGGCCAGGGTCGCGTAGAGGATGGTGGCATTGGGCCTGGCCAGCAGCAGTCCGGTGGGTTCGCCGCCGGCATCGCGCACGATCTGGCCGCCGGGCGGCTCGGGCGTGTCCTTGCCGTAGCCCACGGCGCGCAATGCCGCGGCGTTCAGCAGGGCGCGGTCGTACAAATGCAGCAGGAACACGGGCGTATCGGGCGCGATGGCGTTGATTTCATCGAGAGTGGGCAGGCGCTTCTCGGCGAACTGATGCTCGGTGAAACCGCCGACCACGCGCACCCATTGTGGCGCCGGCGTGACGGCGACCTGGCGCCTGAGCATGTCCAGCGCATCGGCCAGCGAGCGTACGCCGTCCCAGCGCAATTCCATGTTGTAGTTCAGGCCGCCGCGCACCACGTGCGTGTGGTTGTCGAACAGCCCCGGCAGCACGTGCCGGCGCTTGAGGTCGACCAGGCGCGTATGCGCGCCCGCCAGGGACATGATCTGCGCGTCGCTGCCGACGGCGACGAATTTGCCGGCCTGCACGGCGACGGCGCTGGCGACCGGCTGGGCGCGGTCGAGCGTGGTGATCCGGCCGTTGTGGAAAATGATGTCGGGACTGGCGTCGGGCATGATGAAAAAACTCCTTTCTGGTTTGTAGGCTCGGGCTGCTTTCCTGCAGCCGGCGCTCAGCCTTGCTTGTCCTGGGCCGCGTCCGGCTGCGCGTGGCGCCCGGGCAGTTGCCCGAGCACGTGCCGGGTCGCCTGCGTCGCATTGCACGCGGTGCTGAAGGCGGTGCCGTGCAGCAACTGCCTGCCCACGGGGATGACCTGCTCGCCGACCAGTATGCCGAGCAATCCGACCAACGCCACCACGGGCGGCGCGGGGGAGCGCACGTGCAGCAGGCTGTAGACGATGCCGACCAGCAGGCCGGCGCCCAGCGACAGGATGTAGAGTTTCATGCGTTGTCTCGATTTGCGTTTCTGATGGAGCCGCCCCGGCCGGCGGTGTTACCTGGCAGCGGGGTGGGGGCCGATGCGTTCGCCGTGCTGCACCCGTTCGGGCGCCTTGTGGACCATCGTATAGGCATAGTCCACGCCCATGCCATAGGCACCGGAGTGTTCCCTGACGATGTTCATGACGGCATCGTAGGTGTCCTTGCGCGCCCAGTCGCGCTGCCATTCGAGCAACACCTGTTGCCAGGTCATGGGCACGGCTCCGGCCTGCACCATGCGGTCCATGGCATAGTTGTGCGCGTCCAGCGAGGTGCCGCCCGAGGCATCGGCCACCATGTAGATCTCGTAGCCCCCTTCGAGCATGGCGCTCAGGGTGAACGTGGTGTTGCAGACCTCGGTCCACAGGCCCGACACCACGACTTTCCTGCGGCCGCTGGCTGCCAGCGAGTCGCGCACGTTCTGGTCGTCCCAGGAGTTCATAGAGGAGCGCTCCAGGATCTTGTGCTCGGGGAACACGGCCAGCAGTTCCGGATAGGTGGGGCCGGAGAAACCCTCGGTTTCCACCGTGGTGATGGTGGCGGGAATATTGAACGCCTTGGCCGCCTTGGCCAGGCCTACAACATTGTTCTTCAATGTCTGGCGGTCTATGGACTGGACGCCGAAAGCCATTTGCGGCTGCTGGTCGATGAAGATGATCTGGCAATTCTGCGGGGTCAGGACTTCGAGATACTTGGACATGGAGTGGCTCGCTATACGTTTGCTGAAGCGGAATGCGCCGCGCTGCCGTGACATCCTGCGCCACTTCATCGAGGCCGACCGATCTGCAGTCTAAGGACCGGACGGCGACAGAGAAATGACCGCGCGGGAATAGCATGCTTTCCATTTCTGGCAGGGTGGGGCGAGTTTCGCCGCAGTCGCCGTCCACGACGGTGCGGCGCCGCGCGGTCCGCGATCCATCGTCGTTGTTCGCCACGGGTTCAATCGGTAGAATCGATCGCGCCTATCCGTTTACACGAGCCGCATGAAAAAACTGCCTGACCTGGAGGCATGGGCCATCTTCGCCAAGATTGCCGAAGTCGGAACATTCGCCGGCGCCGCCGCCGAGCTTGCCTTGTCGCAGGCCACCGTGTCCAAGGCCGTCGCGCGCCTGGAAGCGCGGATGAACACCACGCTGTTCCATCGCACGTCGCGGCGGATGGTCCTGACCGACAGCGGGCTGGCCGCGCTCGAGCATGCCGCACGCCTGCTGCACGAGGGCCAGGCTGCGGAGGCGGCGCTGGCCGAACGGTCGACCAGCCTGCGCGGCCCGATACGGATCGCGGCGCCGATGTCGTTCGGGCTGTCGCATCTGGCGCCGGCGCTGCCGCCGTTCATGGCCATGCATCCCGAGGTGAACCTGGACATCGAATTCAGCGACGAGCTCGTGGACCTGGTCGCGAACCGGTTCGACCTGGCGTTGCGCATTTCCTGCCTGCCCGATTCCAGCCTGCTGGCGCGGCGCCTGTGCAGCGTGCGCATCCTGCTGGTCGGGTCGCCCGCCTATTTCGAGCGCCACGGCCGGCCGGAGCATCCGCGCCAGCTGGCCGTGCATCGCGCCCTGCAATATGCCTACTCCCAGGATGGCGCGAGCTGGAAATTCCGGCACGAGCATCACGGCGAGTTCGCGCAGCCGATCGAGGCGGCGCTGCGGGTCAACAATGCCGAAGCGCTGGAGCATGCGTTGCAGGCCGGGCTGGGACTGGCGCTGCAGCCCGAGTTCCTGGTCTGGCAGGACATCCAGGCGGGCAGGCTGCAAGCCGTCATGCAGGACTGGCAGGTCGATCCCATCGTGCTTCACATTCTTACCCCGCCCGGGCGCCGGCGGCCAGCGCGCGTGCAACGTTTCATCGACTATCTGATCGAGAGCTTTGCCCGCCAGCCCTGGGCCCGCGACGGCGCTCAGGAGCACGCGCAGGCCTAGCAGGCTGCTAAGTACTGTTTGTCGAGCCTTGTCGTCAAACTGGCAACCTCGTAGAACAGTCTGCAATCAGGTTTTTCGGTGGGATCAAGGGCAAGGCAGCTTTGCAATGGCTCAAACCAGTAAGCCGAAACAGTATTTCAGCAGCCTGCTAAGCGGCACCTGCGCCGTCCCGCCCAGCCGCGCGCGCCGGCTTTGTTCGCACTGATGGAAAAAGCCCGCGCAGCGGGGATGTCGCTCGCGGGCTTGTCGTCGCCGTTCATCGTGTGAAGGCCTGAGAGGAAAAGACCTACTCTTTCGTGCTCTTGAGCATCGCCAGCTCTTTCTCGACCTGGTGGATGTACCGCTGCAGCTTGATTTCCTGCTGCATCGAAAGATTGTCGAAAATGCAGCCGACGTGAAAGACCTGCTTGCGGTTGGCCAGTTCGATAGTCTTGCAGTTGACTACGCGCAGGTCGGTTTCCAGTGCGCCTGCGGCGCGCAGGTCGATGTAGGCTCCGGGCAGCTTCGTGCCCGGATCGATGGGGTCGGGCGAGCGCAAGCCGATGCCGCTCAGCGACACGTCATGGATTTCGACGTCGTAATCGCGCTCGCCGCCATGCGAAAGCAGCATCTTGCCCGAGCAGTGAAAAGGATCGATGACGGGCGTGTTGACCCGGAAGAACTGGCGGCGCTGAATGTAGAAAAGCACGGAGGGCAGCGCAGATTTGAGCGCCGAACGACCCTCGAATTTGGTGGCCCGCACACCTGCCAGATCGAACTCGATGGTCACGCCGCCGCTTTGCCCCTTGAACCGGCAGCGCGGCGAGTCGATCAGGGCCGCGTTCTCTTCCTGCACTTGGCTCGAATCGAAGATGAGCGCATCTTCCCGGGTGTCGATGTCGAGCAGGCAGGTGATGAACTGACGGCCGCGAAAGTTGATGGTGAACAGATCGCCGTTGCTCACAGACTGCATGAGGTAGCGGTTGATGGCCAGGGGGTTCAGGATGCCATAGGCGGCCCTGGGATCTCCGGGATCGAGGCCCCTGATTTCCGTATTGCGGTTCTGCTGAGTTTGCGGGTCGTTCATGTTTTGGCGGCGAAAGACGCTTCAGGAGCCCCGACCACCCGCATGGAGCAGCGCCTGGCGGCGCATGCAAAATTTGGGGAGACGGACGAAATACTTCTGACGTTGCGTCTCGCGCAAATAAAAATAAGGTAACTGAGTTGTATCTTTATAACAAACCCGCCACCGTTTGTCTGTGGGGAAACCGCATCAGTGGCCTTGTTGGTAGTCGAACTGGCTTTCTAAAAAACTGATATAATCTTCTTCTTTGCTTAGGCAGCATTTGGCTGGAAACAGCCAGGCAGCGGCAAAAGCAAAATGCGCCCGTAGCTCAGTTGGATAGAGTACTTGGCTACGAACCAAGGGGTCGTGGGTTCGAATCCTGCCGGGCGCGCCAATTCGTTGTTCAAATGAAAGTAAAGCGGCTTGAAGGTCATCCTTCAAGCCGCTTTTGTTTTGCCTGCGGCTCGTGGCCATGTCTACATGGCCTCGCTGCGCGGCGCCATGGGCTGCCCGCGCTGCAAGCGGGGGGGGCAATAAAAATACAGCCCAATAAAAAAACTGCCCCAGCTTGCGCTGGGGCAGTTTTGCATGTTTCGAATCCAGGCAGGGCTCGCGCCCTGCGCAAGATCAGAACTGGTGGCGCATACCGATCAC
>DAIDKG010000177.1 GCA_027450125.1 Bordetella sp.
CCGTCGGCGCTTTTCGTGCTGGTCGTGTCGGGTCTGGAGCAGGGGTCTTTTTATGGGCTGGCGGCGGTCTATGTCGTCCAGCAGGGGTTCACGCCCACTCAGGCTGCCATCTTCATGTCGGTGGCGGTCGGCAGCGCGCTGCTCTCTCAATGGCCCATGGGCTGGCTGTCCGATCGCTTCGGCCGCGCCCGGGTGGTGCGCTGGAACGCCGTGCTGCTGGCTGCGCTGCCCGCGTTGCTGTGGGGCTGGTTTGTGCCGCCTTTCTGGCTGCTGGTGCTGATCGGCTGCATACAGGGGCCGCTACAGTCCAGTCTCTATCCTCTGGGTGTGGCTTTGGCCAACGACAGCATCGATCCCGACCGCCGCGTCGGCGTGAGCGCCGTCCTGTACATGGCCTATGGGGTCGGGGCCTGCATGGGGCCTCTGGCTGCGGGTGCCCTCATGGCGCATACGGGGCCGGCCAGCTACTACGTGTTCGTGTCGACCTGCGCGATCCTGCTGCTGCTTCTGGCTGTGCGCAGGGCTGACGGTCCCGCGGCCGGAGTCGGCGCGCCGATCGATCCGGTGTCCACGCCCGCACCAGCATCGACACCCGTGCCCACGCCCACCGTCGAGCCTCAGTCCTAGCGCGCTACGCGCCTCAAGCCTGCGCGTGCAGGCCCAGCCGGGCCAGCAGAAGCTGGTCGGCCTGCACCTGCGGGTTGGCCGTCGTCAGCAGCGCTTCGCCATAGAAGATGGAGTTGGCCCCGGCGACGAAGCACAGGGCTTGCTCGGCGTCGTTCAAGGCTTCGCGGCCGGCGGACAGGCGCACCATGGCGCGCGGCATGGCGATGCGCGCCACGGCGAGCGTACGGATGAATTCGAACGGATCCAGCGCCTCGGTCTGCGCCAGCGGCGTTCCTTCTACCCGTACCAGGTTGTTGATGGGCACCGATTCCGGATAGGGGTCCAGGTTGGCCAGCTGGGCTATCAGGCCGGCGCGCTGCCGGCGCGATTCGCCCATACCCACGATGCCGCCGCAGCAGACCGAAATGCCGGCCTCGCGCACACGCTCCAGCGTATCGAGTCGATCCTGGTAGGGGCGGGTGGAAATGACGCTGCCGTAGAACTCCGGCGAGGTGTCCAGATTGTGGTTGTAGTAGTCCAGGCCGGCGGCCCTCAGTTGCCGGGCCTGGCCCTCGCGCAGCATGCCCAGCGTGACGCAGGTTTCCAGGCCCAGGGCCTTGACCCCCGCCACCATCTCGGCCACCGCGTCCAGCTGGTGCGGCTTGGGACTGCGCCATGCGGCGCCCATGCAAAAGCGCTGCGCGCCCTTGTCCCTGGCAGCCCGGGCGGCGGCCAGCACCTCGTCCAGCGGCATCAGGTTTTCGGCCTGGACGCCAGTGTCGTAGCGCGCCGACTGCGGACAATAGGCGCAGTCTTCGGGGCAGCCCCCGGTCTTGATCGACAGCAGCGTGGAGAGCTGGATGGTGCCGGCGGGGAAGTGTTCGCGATGCACCGTTCCCGCCCGGTACAGCAGCTCGGGCAAGGGCAGATCGTAGAGGGCGAGCAGGTCCTCGACCTGCCAGGCGACTGCCTGGCAGGATGCGGTTTGGTTCATGGTGCGAAGCCGAAAAGGAGAGAGGGGCCGGCCCGGCGGGCCGGCGTCGGAACGGTCGGCGCTATATCGACGGCATCATCGCCGCGATCGCCGCCAGCGCGAGGACCAGCCCCAGCAGGTTCAGGCGGCTGAGTGGTTCGCGAAAGGCCATGGCGCCGATCAGCGTGCCCAGGGCGATGACGCCCAGGTTCATGGATGCGAACACCAGCGCCGGATTGTGCGGCAGGCTCTGGTGCGCCTTGATATAGGTGTAGATGTTCGCGAAGTTCATCGCACCCAGGGCCAGGCCCATGGCGAGGGTGCGCATCTGCCATTGCGCGCGGGCGAAAACCAGGTAGAGCAGCATCAGCACCGCAGCCAGCACGAAGATGCCCAGCAGTCCCGCGGTGAAGGCGGTGCCCGTCTGCGACAGGCGCTTGAAGAGGATGTCGATCACGCCGTAGCCGACCCACACCGACAGCGGCCAAAGCCAGCCCTGGCCCGCGCCGCCCTCGCCCTTGCCGGAAGCGCCCGGGCGATTGAGCAGGCAGCCCAGCGCGGCGCAGGCGCCCAGCACGGCCAGGCCGCGGCGCTGCGTCAGCGCTTCGCCAAAGAGCGCGAAGGCCGCCAGCAGCGGGATGAAGAGCGAAAGCCGCTGCGCCACTTCGCTGCGCACGATGCCGGCATAGCGTACCGACTGGCCCAGCGCGATGAACACGGCGGGCAGCAGCACGGCCAGCGTCAGCATCAGCGGCCAGGCGTGGATGCGCTCGAGTTCGCGCACGGGCGAGGGCACGTAGATGAGCCAGCACAATACGGCGGCCACGATGTAGTTGCTGAAGATCGCCTGACGCAGATCCACGCC
>DAIDKG010000178.1 GCA_027450125.1 Bordetella sp.
GCCGACGACCTGGCAGGCGGCCGCTCGACCTTCATGATGGAGATGACCGAGGCCGCCGCCATCCTGTCGGCCAGCACCACCCACAGCCTGGTGCTGATGGACGAAATCGGCCGCGGCACATCCACCTACGACGGGCTGGCCCTGGCCTGGGCCATCGCCCACAGACTGCTGACGCACAACCGCGCGCTCACGCTCTTTGCCACGCACTATTTCGAGCTCACCCGGCTGCCCGCCGAACAGAACACCGCGGCCAACGTGCACCTGGCCGCGGCTGAGTCGGCCGGCGGCATCGTGTTCCTGCACGAGGTCCGGGACGGACCGGCCAGCCGCAGCTACGGCATCCAGGTGGCGCAGCGCGCCGGCATCCCCCAGGCGGTGATACGCCAGGCCACGCGCGAACTCGAGCGCCTGGAATCGCAGGGCGCGCCCACGCCGCAACTGGGTCTTTTCGCCGCCGCGGCCGATGCCGATGCGCGCGGCCAGGCCCAGGCCGAGCAGGCGCAGACGCTGCAGGCAATGCAGGCGCTGCATGAAAGACTGTACGACCTGGATCCCGACAGCCTCACCCCGCGCGAAGCACTGGACGCGCTCTATCAATTGAAGTCGCTGCTGTAAGGCCGCCCCGACATGCCCATCGACCCTCACACTGCCCTGCCGCTGCTGGGCGGCCTCTCGCCCGCGGGCTTCATGCGCCGCCACTGGCAGCGCAAGCCGCTGCTCATCCGCCAGGCCATCCCGGACTTCAAGCCTCCCATACCGGCCTCGACGCTCAAGAAGCTGGCCCGGCAGGACCACGTCGAATCGCGCCTGATCTGGCGCGAGCAAGGCCGCTGGCAGATGGAACGCGGACCCTTCGCGCGCCTGCCCAAGCCGCGCGAGCCCGATTGGACGCTGCTGTTGCAGAGCATGGATCTGCAAGATGACGCCATCTGCGCGCTGATGCAGCAGTTTCGCTTCGTGCCCGACGCCCGGCTGGACGACGTCATGATCAGCATTGCCACCACGGGCGGCGGCGTAGGCCCGCACTTCGACAGCTACGACGTTTTTCTGCTGCAGGCCGCGGGACGGCGGCGCTGGCGCTACGGCATGCAGAAAGACCTGTCGCTCGAGCCCGGCTTGCCGCTCAAGATACTGAGCAACTTCCAGCCCGACGAAGACGTCGTGCTCGAACCCGGCGACATGCTTTACCTGCCTCCGCAGGCCGCCCACGACGGCATTGCGATGGACGATGACTGCATGACGATTTCCATCGGCTTTCGCGCGCCCAGCCTGGCCACGCTGGCCCGCGGCCTGCTCGAGGCCGCGGCCGACCAGACCTCGGCGCGGCTGGGGCAGTCCTGCGGCCCTTACGGCGACCCGCCGCTGCCCGGTCCACGGCTGGACGGCATCTACCGCGATCCGGGCCAGCCCGCCTCGACGCATCCGGCCGAACTTCCCGATGCTCTGATCGAGACCACGCTGGGCACGCTGGACAAGCTGCGATTCGACGCGGCGCTCGCGGCACGCTTCCTGGGCTGCTGGTTCACCGAGCCGAACGCGCTGAGCGTGTTCACACCGGCCGACGACGCGCCCGATCTGCAGGCCCGCTGGCCACGGCAAGGCGCGCTGGTGCTCGATCGCCGCAGCCGCATGCTCTACCGCGACCGCCAGGTGTTCATCAACGGAGAAGCCGCGCCCGTCCCTGCCGCGCCCGCCCTGCGCACGCTGGCCGACGAACGGCGCCTGGATTGCGACGATGCGCGCTGCCTCAGGCTGACCGAGGACGCCCGAGCCTGCCTGTCCGACTGGCTGTCCGCAGGCTGGCTGCATTACGTCGCTGCGTGACCGACCGGCCAGCGGCCGGAAAAAAACAGGCCCGGGACCTGATCGAACCCGGGCCTGTCCTGTGCAGGCCGGGCTCATGCGCCCGGCCTGCGCGTTTACAGCTGCTGCATCTTGCTCTTGAGCACGCTCAGTATGCGCTGGGCGGTGGCCGTGGTGTCGCGCTTGCCGTTCTGGTCGAGCACGGTCACTTTCGTCTGCTGCCCGCCGTCGTTGCTCAGGTGCAGGCGGTATTCCGGCGCGGTGGCGGACTTGGCGCCGAACAGGTAGCGGCTGAAGACGTTGGGATCCTGGGGACGCACGCCCGTATCGGTGTCCAGATAGCTGATGTAATAGTCGCCGGCGGACCGGTTGCGATCCTTCACCGTGAAGCCGCCGGAGTCCAGCGTCACGCCTACGCGGCGCCAGGCGCGATCGAAAGGCTCGCCGATGGTGAGCTCGGACACGCCGTCCTGGGCGGTCAGCGTGGCGGCGGGGCCATTGGAGACGGCCTGAGCCTGCGCCAGCAGCTGACGGGCGCGATCGGTGCTGGTGCCCAGATAGACCATCAGTCGCGCCATCATCGCCGCGTCCAGGCCGGGGTCTGGCTTGCCGTTCGTCCAGACCGCCAGGGCGTTCGGGCTGTTGTTCTCCATTTTCTGGATCATCTGCTCATGGGTGATGTAGACCTCGGTGTGGCCGTTCACCCGCTCGATGCGCGTGCGAAAGCGCTCGCGCTCGCCGCTGTCGAAGGCGCCGCTCATGAACGAGCCCAGCAATTTGTACAGCAGGCTGTCATCGACCTTGGCGCGGTTCTCGGCCCAGTCGGTCTGCAGCAGGCCGGCCTGCGGGTCGTTGGTGGTCAGCGTGAAACCCACACTCGTCCAGAAATCCACCAGCTTGGGGAAGACCTGTTCGGGCGGACGATCGATCACCAGCCAGCGCAGGTCGCCGTCGCGTTCGATGCGCATGTCGCTGCGCTGCGGCAGCACGCTGCCGCCGGACTCGCCCGAGGCGACCGCCGCGGCAGCCGCCTTGCTCTGCTGCTGGTATTGGTTGTACGAGGTGGCGCCACCCATGTCGGGCGCGCGATAGCGGGGATCGGAAGCCGCCTGGGTAAGGTCGGGCGGGATGCTCAACGGCTCGCTGCTGTGCGCGCTCTTGTAATCGATGGGCTCGTTGGTGCCCAGTGCATTGTTGATGCTGTCGCAGCCGGCCAGCTGAGCCAGGCTCAGGGCCAATGCAATCGATGCCGCGGGCTTGACCCAACGCCCGGCATGACGCTTGTTCATACGTATCCTCGCGATATTCAAAGAAGACCGGTTTCGCTCAAGGCCTGGCGCACCGCGGCGTGATGCGCGGCGCCCAGTTCGCACAGGGGCAGACGATAGCCCAGTTTGGTGCGGCCCATCTGGGCTAGCGCCCACTTGACCGGAATGGGGTTGGCCTCGACGAACAGGACCTTGTTCAACCGGGCCAGGCGGGCATTGAGCTCGCGTACCTTGGGTACGTCGCCCGCCGCCGCCATGCACAGTTCATGCATCAGGCGCGGCGCGATGTTGGCGGTAACCGAGATGTTGCCGCGCCCGCCCAGCAGGA
>DAIDKG010000179.1 GCA_027450125.1 Bordetella sp.
GCAATTGCGGCAGCACGACCCGCAGAAAGCAGCGCCAGGGGCCACAGCCCAACGACCGCGCCGTTTCCTCCAGCGCAGGATCCAGGCCGCGCAACGCCGCGGCCACCGGAAGCAGAATCAGTGGGTAATAGGAACTGGCCACCACCAGCAAGGCCCCGGCAAAACCCTGGAACTGCGGACTAAGGGAAATCCACGCATAGCTGGTGACGAATGCCGGCACGGCCAGAGGGCCTGCCAGCAATACCGCCCACATGCTCCGGCCAGGCAGATCGGTTCGTTCGACGAGCCATGCCGTCACGGTGCCCAGCACCGCGCAAAGGCAGGTCGTTGCGCCGACGATCAGCAAGGTATTGAGCAGCAGTTCGCCCACCAACGGTCGCCACAGCAGCGCGACCGCCCGACCGACACCGGCGTGCAGCGCCTGTGCCACGATGACAAGCAAGGGAACCAGCACCAGCGCCGCGCTCGCGCTCGCCGCCGCAAGCAGGCCGCGAGGCGCGCGCGCGGCGGAACCGAGCTGGACCCCCGACTCGACTACCTCGCCCGAAGCGACGCGCATTACAGCAACCCAGCGTCGCGCAGCAAGTGGCCTGCCTGGCTGTCGTCACCCAGCTGCTGCATCGTCAGCGCGGGAGGCTGCAACTGATTGAACGGCTTGAGCAGGGGATCGGGCGCGACACCGGCATGCAGCGGATATTCGAAGTCGACCTTGCTCCGGGCCATCAGCTCCTGAGCGCGCTTGCTGACCAGGTAGGCGACAAATTTTTGCGCCAGCGCGGGATCGTGGGCGGTTTTTAGCACCCCCGCGCCCGAAACATTGACCAGCGCGCCGATGTCGCCACCGCTGAAATGATGAATCGCGCTATGCGTGCCCTTCTCGCCCATTTCAGCATGCAGGCGGGCCCAGTAGTAATTGTTGACGACGCCGGTTGCGACCGCGCCGCTGTTCACCGCGGCGACCACTCCCTCGTCGTCGTCATAGATCCTGGCGTTGGCTTTCAGGCCCTCGAGCCACTGCAGCGCCTGGCTGCGCCCCTTGAGCGCCACGAGCGCGCTGACCAGGGGCAGAAAATCGCCGTCGGCCGGCGCGATGGCAACCTTGTCTTTCCACTCGGGCCTGGCCAGGTCCATCAGGGAGACCGGCAACTGCGCCGCCTGGATCATCGACGGGTTGTAGGCCAGCACGTTTTCACGCGCCACGACGCCGACCCATTCTCCCCGCGCAGAGCTGTAGCGGGCGGGCACCTGCGCCAGGGTGGAGGCATCGAGCTTGGCGAGCAGCCCTTTCTCCTGGAGCAGCATCAGTTCGGGCGAGTTCTCGGTGAAGTAGACGTCGGCAGGTGAATGAGCGCCTTCGGCGAGCAGTTGCGCGGCGACCTCCGGGCCCTCGCCGCTGTGCACCTGCACCTTGGCGCCGGTCATCTTCTGGAAATCGACCACCAGCAGCTTCACCAATTGGCCATGCTGGGCGCTATATAGCGTCAGGGGCGCGGAAGCCGCCCTGGCCGGGCCGGTCGACACGAACATCGCGCCGGCCATCAATGCACCGAATGCGGCGGCGCGCAGCGCGCGCGCCATCCGGCGGCTTACCGTGAAATGCTGGGGCATGAATAAAATCTCCGAACGAACAGGTGAAAAACCAAGTGTCCGCCCGTCGCGCTGAAGGGGCACGCTGGCGGGAATGACGGCTTGATCCGAATGCAAATCAGAAATGATATTGATTCTTAACTCTATACAGCCTACCCGCAAAACCCTTACGTTGCGGTTAATGGGTTCCGCATCGGACATATCAGTCCGGTTATTTAGCTCAACGTCAGGATTCTCGTTTAATCTTGGCAATGAAAATAAAAAACATTCTTATTTACTTTTAACCCGAAGAATCCATGTTGCGTAAACGTATCGTCGGCGGCGCTGGAGCCGCCTGGGCCATCGCGCTGGCCGCTGTCGCCCCGGCCTGGACCTCGGCCGCGGCGCAAGAAACCGGTCCGAGCGCCCAGGCCCTGCCCCAGGGCCCGTGGACGGACATATGGACACGCCCCACTCTGCTCGGTGACATGGGCGGCTTGCGTACATGGATGGGCAAGCACGGGCTGTCTCTCGGGCTGACGGAAACCAGCGAATACCTCTACAACACCAACGGCGGCCTCAAGACCGGCGGCGCGTACGACGGCCTGACCACCATGACGCTGGGCCTGGACACGCAAAAAGCCTTTGGCTGGGAAGGAGGCACCTTCAACGCCAGCTTCATGAACCTGCACGGCAGCGACTTGAGCCAGACCAATCTCGGATCGCTCAACACCGCGAGCGGCATCGAGCAGCCACAGAACTGGACGCGCCTGTGGGAACTCTGGTACGACCAGAAACTGCCGGGCAAACCGCCTGGACGTGAAGATCGGCCAGCTGAGTCTGGACCAGGAATTCATGACGAGCCAGAACGCCGGACTCTTCGTCAACACCATGATGGGCTGGCCCGGCGTGCCTTCCTACGACATGCCCAATGGCGGTCCGGCCTACCCGCTTTCGGCCCTGGGCGTGCGCCTGCGCGCGCAGATCACACCATCGCTCACCGCGCTGGCGGGGGTGTTCGACGGCAACCCGCTGGGCAACGATCCGACCAATATGCACGGCACCAACTTCAACGTGCAGAACGGCGCCCTCTTCATTGGCGAGTTGCAGTACGCGGTCAACGGCGGCGGCACGGCCTCCCCTGGCAGCGATGGCCTGCCCGGCCTGTACAAGATCGGTGTCTGGTACAACACCGGCAGTTTCGCCGACCAGCGCTACGACAGCAACGGCTTGCCGCTGGCCGCTTCCGGCTCGACCGGGGTCGCGCAGCAGCATCGCGGCAACTACAGCCTTTACGCCGTGGCCGACCAGACGATCTGGCAGCCGGATCCCGAAGGCTCCCGCGCCCTGAACGTCTTTGCCCGCATCATGGGTTCGCCAGGCGATCGCAATCTGGTCAGCTGGTCCGCCAACGCAGGGCTGGTTTTGAAAAAGCCCTTCCCCGGCCGCGACAACGACAGCCTGGGCGTCGGCCTGAGCTACATCCGCGTCGGCAGCCATGCCGCGGGCTACGACCAGGACGGCGGCAATGCCGTGCGCAGCAGCGAAACCGCGCTGGAGCTGACCTATCAGTATCAGGTCACGCCATGGTGGCAGATACAGCCCGACTTCCAGTACACGATCCACCCCGGCGCAGGCCAGAACCCGAACAATCCGCTGTTGTCCCTGCGCAATACGTTCGTGGTCGGCGTGCGCACCAACATCACGTTCTGAACCGTGCATCATCCCATGAAAAACATTTTCTCTATCTCCCTCACGCACCGGGCACGGTGCGGCAGGCAGGCTGCGACGGCGCTCTTGCTGGGCCTGGCCGCCGCGGCGGGCACGGCGCACGCCGCGCCGCAGAGTTTTCTGGAAACCCTGCACCGCAACATCACGCTGATCAACACCGTGCCGGCCAACGGCGACCAGAACCCCTATGCGATCTTCGTGGCGCCAGTCTCGGCAGGCACCGTCAACAAGGGCGATGTGCTGGTGGACAATTTCAACAACTCGGCCAACCTGCAGGGCACGGGCAGCACTATCGTCGACTACCGCCCCGACACGAAGAAGATGACGCTGTTCGCCACCGTCCCGCGCGACCTAAAGGGTTGCCCCGGCGGTATCGGCCTATCCACGGCCATGGTGATGCTCAAGTCCGGCTGGGTCATCGTCGGCAGTTCGCCCAGCACAGACGGCACGACGGACACCAAAGGCCCGGGCTGCCTGGTCGTGCTCGACGCCCGCGGCAAGGTGAACTCGGTCATCAGCAATCCGCAGATCAACGACCCCTGGGGCAATATGGCCGTGGTCGACAGGGGCACGAGCGCGACGCTCTTTTTCAGCAACGCGGGCTTCGGCCTCGGGTCAGCCAAGGGCAAGCCACCCGTCGTCAAGCAGGCTACCGTCGTGCGCATGGATCTGGACATCCCGACCGGCAGGGCGCCCACCGTCACGCACCAGACCGTC
>DAIDKG010000180.1 GCA_027450125.1 Bordetella sp.
TGGATGCGCGCCACCAGGCGCGAGCCCAGCCAGATGCCGGGCAGCGAACCCGCCAGGAGCAAGGCCAGCAGAGGCCAGTCCACCGTGCCCAGCGCCGCATGTCCCAGCCCCGCCACGAAGGTGAGCGGCACGGCGTAAGCGATATCCGCGGCAATGACCCGTGGCAGCGGCAGCAGCGGAAAAATCAGCAGCAGCACCGTCACGCCGATGGCGCCGGCGCCCACCGAGGTGAAGGTGACGAGCGCGCCGATGACGGCCCCCAGCAGCACGGGCAGGCTCCAGTGCCGCGCGCGCATTGCCGACGCGGCCTCGCGCTCAGTAGCGGGTTCGGGCCTGCACGGCCGGGCGTGCCTGGAAAATGCAATCGCCTTGTACAAGGTCGCGGCGGCGGTAAGCAGCAATGCTCCGCCCAGCGCCGTGGTCATGATGTGCCGCGCGCCTGCGCTACCGGGCCCCAGCGCGTCAAGGATCCAGAGAGAAGCCAGCGCGGCCGGCACGCTGCCCGCGCTCAACTGGGCCACCACGCGCCAGGGCACCAGGCGCCGGCGTGCCAGGCTCACCGTGCCGCTCAGCTTGGTGAAGGCGGCAAAGAGCAGGTCCGTGCCTACGGCCAGGTACGGTTTCATGCCGAAAAAGAAGATGAGCACCGGCGTCATCAGCGAGCCGCCGCCCACGCCTGTCAGGCCTATGGTCAGGCCGACGCCGAAGCCCGCGATGATGAAAGCGATGTTGTGCATAGGCTCGCACTGTAGGTGAGCCCATAGTCAAAGCAAACGATTGTTTCGTGA
This sequence comes from Bordetella sp., assembly GCA_027450125.1. GTDB lineage: Bacteria > Pseudomonadota > Gammaproteobacteria > Burkholderiales > Burkholderiaceae_B > Bordetella. The sequence continues at coordinate 789 of DAIDKG010000180.1, forward strand.
TTCCTTCATGCTTCTCGGGATATATGCCTGTGCCGAGGTTGCGGCCCTTAGCATGGCCGGTCATATGGTTTCAAGAAATTGCAATATGGGCGCAAGACCTCCACTGCGGTATTAGGATGCAAGTTCCGATTCATGACCGCCGCTAAAGGAGTGTTCCGCATGAAGCAGAATGACGTCCGGGCCAAGGCATTTTCCATGCCGCTCACCAGTCCCGCGTTTCCGATGGGGCCCTATCGCTTCATCGATCGCGAATTCATGATCATCACGTACCGGACGGATCCGGATCGGCTGCGCGAGCTCGTGCCGGAGCCGCTGAAGGTCGTCGAGCCGCTGGTGCACTATGAATTCATCCGCATGGCCGATTCCACCGGGTTCGGCGACTACACCGAGACCGGCCAGGTGATACCGGTCGAGTTCGAGGGGCAGGCGGGAGGCTACACGCTGGCCATGTATCTGGACGATCATCCGCCGATCGCGGGAGGCCGGGAGTTATGGGGCTTTCCGAAGAAACTCGCCTCGCCGACGCTGCACGTGGACACCGACCACCTGCTCGGCACGCTCGACTACGGCAAGGTGCGCGTCGCGACCGGGACAATGGGATACAAGCATCGCGAGCTCGACACCGCCGAGCAGCAGAAGCGGCTTTCGGGGCCGAATTTCCTGCTCAAGATCATTCCGCACGTCGACGGTTCGCCCCGCATCTGCGAACTGGTCCGCTACTACATGAAGGACATCGTGATGAAAGGCGCGTGGGCCGGTCCGGCCTCGTTGCGGCTCGAGCCCCATGCGCTGGCGCCCGTCGCGGACCTGCCTGTGCTGGAGATCGTCGAGGCGCGCCATCTGGTCGCCGATCTGACGCTGGGCTGGGCGAGGTCGTCCACGACTACCTGGCCGATTAGGCGCCGGATTGTCTGGCGCTCAGTAGGCAGCCTCGATAAGCGCCGGAGCGGAAATCCAGGCTGCCGCACGGCCTTTCTCACTGCGGCCCGGCAGAGAATCCAACTTGAATGTTTTCACCGCATCATCCAGGTTTTCAGCCTGCTCGCGCAACGCCGCCGCCGCCGCGGCCGCCTCTTCGACCAACGCGGCGTTCTGTTGCGTCGATTGGTCCAATTGCGTAATTGCCATGTTGACTTGCTGTATGCCCGAAGCTTGCTGTTCGCTCGCTTCGGTTATCTCTTTCATCAGAACCGAAACCCGGTGTATCCCCTCGACCACCTGATCCATGGTCACGCCTGCGTCATCGACGAGCTGTGTGCCGGTTTCCACTTTGGATACCGAATCTTCGATGAGCTGCTTGATTTCCCTTGCGGCGGATGCCGAGCGCTGCGCCAATTGCCGCACTTCGGTCGCCACGACGGCGAATCCGCGGCCTTGCTCGCCAGCCCTGGCGGCTTCGACCGCCGCATTCAAGGCAAGTATGTTGGTCTGAAATGCAATGCCGTCTATCACGCCGATAATGTCGAAAATCCGCCGTGACGAAGTACTGATGTCACTCATGGTCTGAACGACTCTGGACACCACGGCGCCGCCCTTGCTGGCCACCGCCGATGCTTCGTCGGCCAATTTGTTGGCTTGCCGCGCATTTTCCGAGTTTTGCGCAACCGTACCGGTAAGTTCTTCCATGGATGCGGCAGTCTGTTCCAATGCGCTGGCTTGTTGCTCGGTGCGCGACGACAGATCCATGTTTCCGGTGGCGAGCTGGTCCGATGCTGCGGCAATCGATTCCGCACCGACATGCACCCGGCCGATAATGTTTGACAAGCTGTCGTTCATCTCCCGCAACGCCCTGAGCAACTGGGCAGTCTCGTCAACGCCATCCACCTCGAAATTGCTGGTCAAATCGCCCGAAGCCACAGTGCGGGCAATGCCAAGGGCACGCGTCAGCGGCACGGTCACCGATCGCCTTATGACCGCACCCACCCCCAGCAACAGGATTGCCAGCAGCAGGGATGCCGCGCCGATTTCAGCCGCGCGCTGTTCAACCAGGGTGTCGACCGTGTCCATATAAACTCCAGTGCAGATCACCCATCCCCACGGCGCAAAGCGCTTGGCGTAGGTCTCCTTGCCGACCGGATTTTTATGTCCCGGTTTGGGCCATAAATAGGCAACATATCCTTCGCCCCGGGTGCGGGCCACCTGGGCCAGGGCACTGAACAAATGGACGCCGTTTTTATCCGCAATTCCCGATAGGTCTTTTCCGTCCAGCTTGGGCTCTATCGGGTGCATGATGGCGCGAGCCGAGTCGTCGATAATGAACATGTAGCCGGCGCCGTGGTCATACCGCAGCGCCTGTATCGCGTCGATCGCGCGATCGCGCGCCTGCGCGTCGGTAAGCGTGCCTT
>DAIDKG010000181.1 GCA_027450125.1 Bordetella sp.
CAGAACGCCAAGGGCGGCCTGCTGGGCCACAAGGTCGAAGTGGTGGTGTGCGACGACGAAGGCAAGCCCTCGACCGCCGCCATCTGCGCCCGCAAGCTGGTCAACGACGGCGTCATCGCCGTGATCGGCACCTACACCAGCGGCGCCGCCCTGGCTGCCGCGCCGATCTACTCGGCCGCCAACGTCATCCAGACCTCGGACGGCACCAGCGACGAACTGACCCAGAAGGGGTGGAAGACTTTCTTCCGCAATGCGCCGCCCAATAGCGCCGAAGCCGTGTTCACCGCGCAGTACCTGGTCAAGGCCAAGCAATACAAGCGCATCGTCGTCCTGACCGACCACTCCAGCTACGCGACCGGCCTGGCCGACAGCGTGGTCGCATCGATCAAGGCCGACGGCGGCAATGTGGTTGCCAAGGACTTCATCACCGCCGGCACCCAGGATTACAGCGCCGTGCTGACCAAGATCAAGTCCGAAAATCCCGACGCGATCTACTTCTCCGGCTACTACACCGACGGCGGACTGATCCGCGCGCAGATGGAGCAACTGGGCATCAAGGCGGCTTTCGTGGGCGGCGACGCCAACCAGAACGAGGCCTTCGCCAAGATCGCCGGCCCCGCGGCCAAGGGCACCATCATCATCAACATCCCCTCGCCGGACAACCTTCCCTATCCTGAAGCCAAGCAGTTCCTGGCCGACTACGTGAAGGCCTACGGCTCCCAGCCCCCGAGCATCTACACCTTCACCAATGCGGACGGCCTGCGCGCCGTGTTCCAGGCAGCCGAGGCCACCAAGTCTATCCAGCCGGCCAAGCTGATTCCCTATCTGCACAACATGAAGAGCTACAACGGCCTGACTGGCCCCTTCACGTGGGATGCCAAGGGCGAGCGCGTGGGCAGCCCCTTCACGGCTTTCGAAGTGCAAGCCGACGGCTCCTACAAGACCGTGTACCCGACCCACTAAGGCCGGAAACCCGATAAAGCGCCGCGTCCGCGTCCGGCCTGTGCCGGACGCGGGGCCGCCCTGGCCGGGCGCGGCGCTGTTTTTAGCCACGGAATAGGCAAGATGGACTTCATCCTGCAGCAACTCATCAACGGCTTGACGGTCGGGGGCATCTACGCGTTGATCGCGTTGGGCTACACGATGGTCTACGGCGTGCTCAAGCTGATCAATTTCGCGCACGGCGACCTGTGCATCCTGGGCGCCTTCATCGGCTTGACCGCCCTGACGACCGGCGCGTTCTCCGGGCTGCCGACGCCCGTGCTCATGGCCCTGGCCTTCCTGATCGCCGTCATCGTCGTGGCCGTGACCGGCACGCTGCTCGACCGCGTCGCCTACAAGCCGCTGCGCCGCGCGCACCGGCTTTCCCCGATGGTGTCCGCGCTGGGCGCCTCCATGATGATCGAGAACGGCATCATGCTGATCTGGGGGCCGAACGTGCGCGTGTTTCCCAGCAATCTGCTGCCCAACACGACCTGGCATATCGGTGGCGCCTATCTCAGCTTCGTGCAGTTGCTGATCATGATCGGCGCGCTGGTGCTGATGGTCGCGCTGTACCTGTTCGTGCACCATACTCGCGTGGGTACGGCCATCCGGGCCTCGGCGATCGATCAGGACGCCGCGCGGCTCATGGGCATCAACGTCAATCGCGTGATCGCCATGGTGTTCGTGATCGGCCCCGCGCTGGGCGCTGTGGGCGGACTCTTCATCGGACTCTATTACCGCCAGGCCTATTTCACCATGGGCTGGTCCTATGGCTTGAACGCCTTTATCGCAGCCATCATCGGCGGTATCGGCAACATTCCCGGCGCCATGCTGGGCGGCCTGCTGCTGGGCCTGTTCAACGTCTTTGCCGTGGGCTATGTGTCGAGCTCGTGGCAGGACGCGATCACCTTCGGACTGTTGATCGCGATCCTGCTGGTGCGGCCGTCGGGCCTGCTCGGCGAGCGGGTTGCGGAAAAGGTGTGAGGACTCGAACATGAACAAGCAAGTTATCGACACGGCATCCGCGCCGCGCGCCGGCAAGGCCGCACACGGCGCAGCGCGGCCCCTGGCCTGGCTCGGCATCGCGCTGTGGCTGGCCGGCCTGCTGCTGCCCGTGGCCCTGTCGCCCGCCTGGGTGACGATAGGCGGCGTATTCGCCATCTATGCCATCGTCGCCCTGTCGCAGGACATCGTGCTGGGCCGCGCCGGCATCTACGACATGGGCCATGCGGTCTACTTCGGCATCGGCGCCTACATCACTTCCATTCTGTCGCTTAGCTTCGGCTGGCCCGTGCTCTGGACCATTCCGGTCGGCGTGGTGGCGGCCGCCTTGTTGGGCGCCATACTGTCCGCGCCCATCGTCAAGCTGCGCGGCGACTACCTGCTGGTGGTCACCATCGGGTTCAACGCGATCTTCGTGCTGGCCATGAAGAACGACATCTTCGGCCTGACCGGCGGCCCCGACGGCCTGTTCGGCGTGGCCGGGCCTACCGTGCTCGGCCATGACCTGGGCAGCCAGAGCGATCTGTTCTACCTGAACTGGGTGGCGCTGGCCTTCGTGCTGTGGCTCATGCGCAATCTGAACCGTTCGGCTCTGGGCCGAACCTTTCGCTACATCAAGTACGACGAACTGGCCGCCACCACGCTGGGCGTGAACTCGCGACGCTACAAAGTGGCCGTCTTCGCGCTGGCCGCCGCGGTCGCCGGACTGGCCGGGTCGCTGTTCGCCATGCAGCTGTCGGCGGTCAGTCCCGGCTCGTTCTCGTTCGCCGATTCGGTCACGCTTTTCGCCATCGTGCTGGTGGGCGGACAGGCCTCGGTTCCCGGCGTGCTGCTGGGCACCGCCCTGATGTTCGTGGTGCCCCAGGTCTTCTCCGACCTGGCGCAATATCGCTACTTCGTCTTCGGCATCGCCATGATCGTGATCATGGTCCTGCGGCCGCAAGGCATCTGGCCCGCACGCAAAGGGGGCTGATCCGCATGGAAAAGAACAATCAAGCGGCAGCCGAGACGCTGCTGGAACTGGACAACGTGGGCATCAGCTTCGGCGGCCTGCGCGCAGTCGACCAACTGGGTTTTCGCATCGAGCGCGGCCAGATCGTGGCCCTGATCGGCCCCAACGGCGCCGGCAAGACCACGGTGTTCAACCTGATCACGGGGGTGTACCGGCCGACCGACGGCCATGTCCGCTGGCGCGGCCGCGAGGTGACGGGGTTGCCTCCGCACCGCATCGCCGAGCTGGGCATACGGCGCACCTTCCAGACCATCCGCCTGTTTTCCGACATGACGGTGCTCGAGAACGTGATCGCCGGCCAGCATCTGCACATCCGCCAGCGCTGGTGGCAGGGGCTGCTGAACACGCCGGCGCAGCGGCGCGAGGAAAAGGCGCTGGTCGACAAGGCGATGGCGGTGCTCGAGCGCCTGGACCTGGCCGATGTCGCCCATGAAGAGGCCACGTCGCTGGCCTACGGGGTGCAGCGCCGCGTGGAACTGGCCCGCTGCCTGGTGGCCGATCCCGATCTCATCATTCTCGACGAGCCGGCCGCCGGCCTGAACGAAAACGAATCGGCCGAACTGAACGACACCATTCGCGCCATCCGCGACGGCGGCGTCACCGTCATCCTGGTCGAGCACGACATGAGCGTGGTGATGAACGTGGCCGACAACATCGTCGTGATCAACTTCGGCAAGAAGATCGCCGAAGGCAATCCGGACGCGATCCGCAGCAATCCGCTCGTGATCGAGGCCTACCTGGGCCAGGACGACGAAGAAGAGGCGCTGGAGCACGAAGGACAAGCCAAGCCATGAACCACCTGCTCGAAGTCGAGGACCTGCGAGTCAACTACGGCCACATCCAGGCGCTAAAGGGCATTTCGCTCAACGTCAAGGAAGGCGAGGTCGTCGCCATACTGGGCGCCAACGGCGCCGGCAAGACCACGCTCATGCGCACCTTGAGCGGACTGATCGCGCCGCATGGCGGCACCATCCGTTTCAACGGCCGCGAGACCACCAGGCTGGGCGCCGACAAGATCGTGCGCCTGGGCATCGGCCAGTCGCCCGAAGGACGGCGCGTTTTTGGCACCCTGTCGGTCGCCGAAAACTTGCGTCTGGGCGGCTTCACGCGCCCGCCCGCCGAAATCGGCGAAAGCTGCGAATACGTCTACAAGATCTTCCCGCGGCTCTACGAGCGGCGCTCGCAGCTGGCAGGCACCTTGTCCGGCGGCGAGCAGCAGATGCTGGCGATCGGCCGCGCGCTGGTCACCAAGCCCAAGCTGCTGCTGCTGGACGAGCCCAGCCTGGGACTGGCGCCCATCATCATCCGCAACATCTTCCAGGTGCTGGGAGAAGTGCGCGATACCGGCGTGACCATCCTGCTCGTCGAGCAGAACGCGCGCATGGCGCTCAAGCTGGCCGACCGCGGCTACGTGCTCGAAGTCGGCCGCATGAGCCACGAAGGCCCCGCCCGCGAACTGCTGGCTTCGCCCGAAATCCAGGCCGCATACCTGGGCCACGGCTAAAGAGCCGGAACCGCAGACTAGAGAGTCTGTAGTCCTGAGGCGACTTAAGTGACGGGGCAGTCCGCGTAGCGGACTTTGGCCGCCTAAGACGGCGGCCAAACCCGTCACTTCGGAGCCCCAGGGCATAAGTCCGCCTCAGGACGTATTAAGAATTCGAATACGGGTTGAAAAACGTCTCAAGAACCCGGCGAAGACTGCAGCAACATCCTGTACTGGCTGGGCGTCATCCCCACCGTGGCCTTGAACTGCCGCGTAAAAGCGCTGTGGTCGTTATAGCCGCACAACGTGGCGATATCGGTGATGCTGGCATCTCCCGCCAGCAGCCCCGACGCCGCATCCAGGCGCGCCTTGATCAACATCTGCCGCGGCGTCAGATGAAAGATCTTGTGGAAATAACGCTCGATCTGCGCCACCGACATATGCGCCTGCCTGGCCAGTTGCGGCAGCTGCAGCGGCCCGGCGTAGTTTTTCTGGATGTGGCGCGCCACCACCGCCAGACGCTGGTAGGCGGGATGGCTGCCTTCGGGCGCCTGCAGGTCGCGCGAAATGCCGGCTACGCCGACGACTTTGCCCTGCGTATCGCGCAGGGGCAGCTTGGTGGTCATGCACCAGCCGGGCTGGCGTCCCGGATACAGATGCAGTTCGAGCTGCTCGATCAGCTTGTCGCCGCTCGCCAGCACGGCATTGTCCTGCGCCGTATAGATGCGGCCGAAGCGCGTCGGGAAGACCTGTTCCGCTGTTTTGCCCAATAGCGCGCGCGAATCCTTGAACCCGCAGCGCGCAGCCAGGGTGCGGTTGGCCAGCACGTAGCGGGCCGCGCTGTCTTTGACGAAGAACACCACGTCGAGCATGGTGTCGAACACCGGTTCGAGCAGCGAGAAATGCGCGACCATTCCGGCCAGATCGCCCGAAGCAAGGCCTGTCGGCGTAGCGAGGTCGATGGGACTCATGCCGCGTTCCTGAGGACGCCGTGCGCCTTATTCGGCGTCCGCTCCGGCCAGTGTGCCTATCCGCGTAGGGGACAGGGGAGGCCGGGTGTTCGCGCTCTGCCAGCCCAGGCAGAATGCGGCGGCGCCGCCGCAGATGCGGCCCTGGCAAGGGCCCATGCCGCAGCGCGTATGGAGCTTGGCCATGCGCCAGGAGTCGTGCTCGGCGACCTCGCCATAGCTCACGTCCTCGCAGCGGCAGAACACCGTGTCCCGATCGGGCAGCGCGCGCAGCGACTGATCGAGCGCGAAGGCCGTGTGCAGGCGCCTGGAAAATTTCCGGTACCGCTCGCGCGCCGCGAAGAGCCGCCGCGCTGCGTCCTGCCGGCCCAGCGCAGCATGGGCGGCAATGCGGCCCTCCAGTGCCGACAGCTCCATGCCGCCCACGCCGGTGCACTCACCGGCGGCGTAGATATCGGGTTGCGATGTGCGCTGCCAGGCATCGACCTGGACCGCCACGGTGTCGGCATGGTCGGCCGGCGCGCAGCCCAGCGCCGCAGCCAGCTCGATGTTCGGCAGCAAGCCATAGGCGCAGGCGAGCCGCTCGCACGGCAGCTCGACGCTGCCGCCGGGGCGTTGCACGGTGACGCCGCGCAGGCGGTCCTCGCCATGCGCCGCGGCGACGTGAGCGCCGCGCCAATAGGGAGTGCGCCACAGGCCCAGCTTCAGGCGCAGCGCCTGCGCGAGCTTGGCCGGCGTGAACGCCAGCGCGCGGGCAAAGCGTGCAACGGCCCGGGGCGCGGCCTGCTCGACGATCGCCGCAATGTGTGCGCCCTGCGCATGCGCCGTGCTGGCGGCAGCCCATAGCAGCGGACCGCTGCCGGCCACCACGATGCGCTGGCCCGCCACCGGCGTGCCGCCCTTGACGAGCGCCTGCAGGCCGCCGGCGCCGGTCACGCCGGGCAGGGTCCAGCCGGGGAAGGGCAAAAACCGCTCGCGCGCGCCTGTGGCGAGAATCAGGCGGTCGTAGTCCAGCACGAGCCCGCGCTGTGCGTCCTCTACCTGCAGGCGTTTTCCTGGCAGGGGTTGCACCACGCGCGTGCCGCAGAGCATCGTGAGGTCCGGATACCGGGCCAGGGAATCGAGCAGCCCGCGCGCAGGGCCTGTCGGAGGATGGGCCGGCCCTTGCCGCCAGATCTGGCCGCCCGGATGGACGTTGTCGTCGACGATGCCCACGCGCGCGCCGGATTGCGCGGCTACCTGTGCCGCGGACAGGCCGGCAGGCCCGGCGCCGACGATCAGGATGTCCAAGTGCATGGTGTCCGCGCGCATCAGGCCGGCGCTCCGCTGCCCGCTGCCGTCTCCACGCGCATGCCCGCGGCTATTGCCGTCTGGCAGGCCAGCCGGTGCGCGCGCCCGTCTATGGTCACGCGGCACTCATGGCACACGCCCATCCCGCACAGCGGGCCGCGCAAGGCCCCGGTAACCGAGCGCCGCGTGACCACGCCGCTGCCACGGTCGCCGGTCGTGGCGTACGCGATTGCGGCTGCCACGGTGATCCCGGCCGGCACCGCGACGCGGTGGCCGTCTATGTCCAGTTCGATGTGTTCAGCCATGAGCGGCGTTTTCCTTGTCGACAGACCCCGGACGCGCCGGCAGATAGGGCGTGGCATCGA
>DAIDKG010000182.1 GCA_027450125.1 Bordetella sp.
CAGGTCGGTGTCGGTGAGCAGGTTTTTGGCCAGCAGCAGCCGGCAGGTCTGCAGGTATTGGACTGGCGTGACGCTGAACTCGGCGGCGAAGACGCGGCGCAGGTGCCTGTCGGTGCAACCTAGCCGCCGCGCCAGGTCTTCGAGCGTGGTGTCGCTGCCGCTGTGGTCTTCCAGCAGCTTGGCCGCGCGCCGGGCGAGCGAGGCGCAGGCATCGATGGGCGCGTTGCCGGGAGCCAGTTCGGGCCGGCACAGCAGGCAGGGGCGATAGCCGGCCTGTTCGGCCGCCGCCGCCGTGCGGTGAAACGAGCAGTTCTCGAATTTGGGAATCTTGGCCGAGCAGATCGGGCGGCAGTAGATGCCCGTCGAGGAGACGGCGACAAAGAATCGGCCGTCGAACCTTGCATCCCGCGCCTTGAGTGCGGCATAGAACGCGCTGCGGCCGTCGTCGGCTGTCGATGTTTTCTGCATGGGGCCTACTTTACCCAGGCTGCCTCGCCATTTCTCGCCGTTTTCGGACACGAAACGGGGCGGAGCGCTTTACGCCTTGCCGAGGAACCGGGCGTCCAGTTGCGCGCCCGACGCCGCGCCAGCGAAGCCGTCGAAGCGTCCTTCGGTCAGGGCCTGCGCGGCGTTCATGAAGCCGCCCCAGGCGCAACGCGCCAGGGCGCCGCCGACGCTGATACGGCGCACGCCCATGGCGGCCAGATCGTCGAGCGTGTAAGGCGAGGCGCTGCCGACCAGCACGTTGACCGGCTTGGGGGCGACAGCCGCAACGACGGCCTCGATCTGTTCGCGGGTCTTGATGCCGGGCGCGTAAAGGCAGTCGGCGCCGGCGTCGGCGTAGGCTTTCAGGCGAGCGATTGCGTCGTCCAAGTCGTGCACGCCGGCGACGAAGTTCTCCGCCCGGCCGACGAGCAGCGTGTCGCCGCCGTTGCGGTCGATGGCGCGCCGCGCCGCCGCGACGCGTTCTGCGGCGACGTTGATCTGCATCAATGGGGAGGCGGCGTTGCCGGTCGAATCTTCTATCGAGAGCCCGGCCACGCCGGTGGCGATCGCCAGGGTCACGCTTTGCGCGACATCGTCGGGGGTGGCGCCAAAGCCGTTTTCGAAATCCGCGTTCACCGGCAGGTCGGTGGCGGCCGCCAGGCTAGTCAGGTGCGCCAGGATGTCCTCGCGCGTGACGTGGTTGTCGGCCCGACCGGTGGACCAGGCGTAGCCCGAACTGGTGGAGGCCAGGGCCTTGAAGCCCAGGCTGGCCAGATACTTCGCGCTGCCCACGTCCCAGGGGTTGGGCAGGATGAAGCATCCGCTCTGGTGCAGCTCGCGGAAGGCTGTGCGCTTTTGGGCGGTGGTGCGTGACATGGCTGGCTCCTCGTAAAATCGGCGCTCGGGCATTGGAAATTCGTTTTCAAGCCGGCCGCTACCGACGATCGTAGCGTGTTTGCTTGGATGCTCGTTTCGTCATGTTCGGCGGCGACAATGCCGCGCGGCAAAAGGTTTGCAGTCCGCGTTTCTCGTTTTTTATTTTTCAAACCGGAACCCTCCCATTCCATGCAGTTCGAAGACATCGACGACGACCACGAATCCGGTACCGTAGGCCAGCATGCGCGCGCCGCGGCCGCCACGCGCAGCACCTGGGTCAGCGTGGTCGTGAACCTGCTGCTCACATGCACGCAGATCGCGGTCGGCCTGCTGTCCCGGTCGCAGGGCCTGGTCGCCGACGGCATCCATTCGCTGTCCGACCTGCTGTCGGACGGCGTGGTGCTGTTCGCCAGCCATCATGGCAGCAAGGACGCCGACCAGGATCATCCCTACGGGCACCAGCGCTTCGAGACGGCGGCCTCGCTGGTCATCGGCGTATTGCTGCTTGCAGTGGGCCTGGGCATGTTCTGGTCGGCGCTGGTCAAACTGGAAAACCCGGAGGCGATTGCGCGCGTGCACAGCGCCGCGCTATGGGTCGCCGGCATTGCGCTCGTGGCCAAGGAGCTGTTGTTTCGCTACATGCTGGCGGTGGCCAAGCGGGCCAAGTCCAGCATGCTGGTGGCCAATGCCTGGCATGCGCGCTCGGACGCGGCCTCGTCCCTGGTCGTCGGCCTGGGCATCGTCGGCAACCTGCTGGGCTACCCCTTGCTCGATCCCATCGCCGCGCTGGTGGTCGGCGGCATGATCGTCAAGATGGGTTGGGGATTCAGCTGGGATGCGCTGCACGACTTGATGGACCGCGCCGCCGACGACCAGGAAGTCCAGGCCATCCGCCAGACGCTGCTGCAGACCCCGGGCGTGAAGAACGTCCACGACGTGCGCACCCGCAAGATGGGCGACATGATCGTGGTCGACGCGCACCTCGAAGTCGATGCCCGGATCACCGTCGAAGCGGGGCACAGCATCGCCGTGGAGGCCCGTGCGCGCGTGCTGCAGCGCCATCGCGTGCTCAATCTCATGACGCATGTCGACCCGTGGCAGGCCCCCGATCTGGACCACGCGCCGCCTGTCGCCTAGGCGATTTCGGTATCGGCGGGCCCCGGCCTGGCGACGCATTCGATGCCCGCGGTCCGCTTCGGGCGCCTGGATACAATCCTTCCTGGCCCGATGTCCTTAAAGCTCCTCTTTTTTGCCGGAAACACGCATGACCGATCTCTTCAAGGAAAAAGCCCGCGACTGGGACGCCAATACCCGCAGGACGGCGATGTCGTCCGCGATCGCCGCAGCGATCATCGAGCACGTCGACCTGAACCCGACCATGCACGTGCTGGACTTCGGGGCAGGCACGGGGCTGCTCACCGGGCATATCGCGCCCCGCGTCGAGAAAATCGCCGCGGTCGACGTGTCGCAATCCATGCTGGAAAAGCTCCAGTCCAAGCCCGAGCTGGCCGGCAAGGTCGACATCGTCTGCCAGGACATCACGCAGACGCCGCTCGACGAAAAATTCGACCTGCTCGTCAGCGCCATGGCCATGCACCATGTGCAGGACACCGACAACATGGCCGAAAAATTCGCCTTGCATCTCAAGCCGGGTGCGCGCCTGGCCGTGGCCGACCTCGATACGGAGGACGGCAGTTTCCACGCGGACGGCATGCAGGGCGTCTATCACGCCGGTTTCGACCGGGACGCGTTCAAGGCCGTCCTGATGCGCCACGGCTTTGTCGACGTGCGGTTTTTCGACGCGCATACCGTCGAGAAGGAAGGCAAGGCCTACCCCGTGTTCCTGGCGGTGGCGGTCAGGTCAGCGGCCTGACGCTGCCCCGCGCGAGGGTTGCCTCAGTCTTGCGCGGCGTCCAGCGCGTCCAGCGCCAGGCTCAATTGCGGCGCGTCGCGCAGCGGCCGGCGGCCCTGCGCGCGTAGCGTCTTGCGCGAGCCGTGCTTCTCGAGCACGGCCTGCTTGCCCTGCCTGACCTGCGGATCCTTGCGCCAGGCGTGCAGGCGCTGCTTGGCCAGGCGGGTCGCCGCGTTCAGGTCGACCTGCGGCAGGACCAGCGGATGCTCAGGGTCCAGACCTGCGCCCGCCCTGACCGAGTCGGGCATGTGCCACGGCTCGAAGAGCCATGAGTCGGGAACGCGCCGCATGCCGGGCAGCCAGTGGCGCACGAAGTGCCCCTGCGGATCGTGGTCGCGCGCCTGCTTGACCGGGTTGTAGACCCGCGTCGTGTTGATGCCGGTGGTTCCCGACTGCATTTGCAGCTGGGACCAGTGAATGCCGGGCTCGTAGTCGAGAAAGCAGCGCGCCAGCCACAAGCCGACCTGCCGCCAGTGCAGCCAGAGCGGGTAGGCCGCGACCGACACGATCATGGCCCGCATGCGGAAGTTGAGCCATCCGGTGGCGTTGAGCATGGCCACGCAGGCATCGACCAGGGGCCAGCCGGTCTGCCCGCTGGTCAGCGCCGCCAGCCGTTGCGCGTCGAATTCGTCTTCGCGCAGCCCGTCGTAGCCGCGATGCATATTGCGCCATTCGATCTGGGGCTCCGACTCCAGTTTCTGCATGAAGTGGCAATGCCAGTGCAGGCGGCTGACGAACGACTGCAATCCTTTGCGATGCGAGGCGTGCGCGGGCGGCAGCCGCTCGATCTGCCGGCGGGTCGCGTGCACGATTTCGCGCAGGCTCAGGCATCCGTAGGCCAGGTACGGCGACAGGCGCGAGCAGGCCGTGGGCGCGGACAGGGGCGAGGAAATACCGCCCCGGTATTGCGCGCTGCGCCGCGACAGAAAGTCTTCCAGCACGGCAATCGCGTGCCTGCGCCCTCCTTGTTGACGCTGCGGCGGGTCGAACGGATACACGCCCAGCGATTCGGGCGTGGGTGGGTCATGCGGCGGGATCGGCGCAGGCTGCGCTCGCAGCGCGGGAACCGGCAAGCAGGGCTGGCCGACGAAGCGCTCCCATTGGGCGGCCCAGCCGTCGCGGCTGCGCAACCGGCGCACGACGCCGGTCTGCCGGTGCTCTTGCCAGTCGACGCCGTGCGCGGCGCACCAGCGTGCCACGGCCAGGTCGCGCGCATAGGTGAACGCATTGCCGGTTTCTTCATGCGCGTGCAGCGCGGCAAAGGGGGCGGCGGCATGCAGCTGGCCCAGTACCTCGCAAACGTCGCCGACCCGGATCAGCAGGTCCGAGCCGCGGCGCCGCAACGAATGCCGCAGGTCTTCCAGGCATTCGAGGACGAACCGATAGTGCTGGCTCGACATGTCGGGCTGCCGCCACAGTGCCGGCTCGATGACGTAGAGGCAGAGCGTCGGGCCGTGCAGCGCCGCCGCCGTCAGCGCGGCGTGGTCGTGCAGGCGCAGGTCGCGCTTGAACCAGACGACGCGATAGGTCATGGCCTTGGCCTGCCGGGAACAGCGAGCGTT
>DAIDKG010000183.1 GCA_027450125.1 Bordetella sp.
CCAAGAAGGCGGCCGAGGAAAAGGCCGCCGCCGAGCAAAAGGCCAAGGACGATGCAGCCAAGGCGGCCGCCGCTGCTGCTGCGCAAGCCGCCGCGCAAAAAGCGGCCGCAGAAAAAGCGGCAGCCGAAAAAGCCGCCGAAGAACAGAAGGCCAAGGAAGAAGCCGCCAAGAAGGCCGCTGCCGCTGCTGCCGCCGCCAAGAAAGCTGCTGCGGACAAGGCGCTGAAGGACTCGTTCAAGAATGCGATCCTGGGCAACGCCGGCATCGCCTCCGGTACGGCCGACCACAACCAGACCGGCGGTGGCGGCGGCACCGACGGGGGCTATGGCGCAAAGGTGCGCGCCTGTGTTCAGCCGGGCGTAACCTACGCTCCGCCGCCGCAAAGCGGCTCCAACCCCAGGGCGCGATTCCGGGTACAGTTGTCACGTACCGGCAAGGTTACCCAGGCTACCCTGACCCAGTCTTCAGGCATCCCCGCTTTCGACACCGCGGTCCAGCGAGGCATCCTGGCCTGTGATCCATTCCCCAAGCCTTCGATCGGCCCTTATCCGTCGTCGATCGATATCGGCTATGACATGTATTGATTGAAGGAGATAGACGCATGACCTCCGTCTTCCGCGCCCCCATGTTCAGGACGCTACGTACGCTGGGCCTGGCGCTTCTGCTGCCCGCGGCACTGCTGGCTGCACAGCCCGCGCGTGCGCAACTGCAAGTCAACATCTCGGGGGTCGGAGCCACCCAGTACCCGATCGCCATTGCCGACTTCGCAGCCACCGACACCACGGGCCAGGCTATCGCCGATGTCATCCGCGCCGACCTGAACCGCTCGGGCCAGTTCCGGCTGATCAACGCCGCCGGCGCCAACCTCAATGTCGACAGTCCCATCTCGTATGACGACTGGCGCGGCCGCGGCGCCGACTACCTGGCCTACGGCAGCGTGAAACAGGCAGCCGACGGCAGCTACCAGGTCAGCTACCGCCTGGGCGACGATGTCCAGAAGACGCAGCTGGACGGCGTGGCCTTCAATGGCACCGCGCAGCAGTTGCGCCGCGTTTCGCACCAGATCGCCGACCGCATTTACCAGAAAATCACCGGCGTACGAGGCGTGTTCTCCACCCGGATCGCCTATGTGCTGAAACAGGGCAATACCTACGAACTGCAGGTGGCCGACGCCGACGGACAGAATCCGCAGGTGGCGCTGCGCTCGCGCCAGCCCATCATCTCGCCCGCGTGGTCGCCCGACGGCTCGCGCCTGGCCTATGTGAGCTTCCATACCGGCAAGCCTGTGGTCTACGTCCAGACCCTGGCCAGCAGCGCCCAGATTCCCGTGGCAAATTACAAAGGCAACAACAGCGCGCCGGCCTGGACGCCCGACGGCTCGCATCTGGCGGTGGCCCTGACGCGCGACGGCCTGTCGCAGATCTACATGGTGTCGGCCAAGGGCGGTTCGAGCCTGCGCCGCCTGACCCGCTCGCCCGGCATCGATACCGAGCCCTTTTTCATGCCGGACGGCAAATCGTTCATCTTCACCAGCGACCGCAGCGGCGGCCCGCAGATCTACCAGATGGGCCTGGACGGTGGCGATGCGCGCCGCCTGACGTTCACCGGCAATTACAATATTTCGCCCAGAATTTCCCCCGATGGATCGACGCTCCTGTACGTTGCAAGGCGCGACGGTTCGTTCCGTATCGCTACGTTGAACTTGGCCTCCGGTAACGAGACCTTGCTGACTGATGGCCCCGACGACCAATCGCCAAGCTTTGCACCAAACGGCATGCAAGTGCTTTATGCTACCAAGCAAGGCGGGCGTAGTGTGCTGGCAGTCGTTTCGACCGATGGCCGCGTACATCAGACGCTGTCTGTCCTGAACGGGGAAATCCAGGAACCAACGTGGGGCCCCTTCACCCAATAACACGTGTGATCTTCTTTCTACTTAAGGAAACATCATGAAGTCGCGCATTGCCAAGAGCCTTTCCATTGCTGCCCTGACCGCCGCCCTGGCGGCCTGTAGCTCCGTCCCTCTGGACAAGAATGCCGGTGCCAGCAACAGCGGCAGCACCGGCGATGTCATGGACCCGTTCAACCCCAGCAGCGTGCTGTATCAGCAGCGTTCGGTCTACTTCGGCTTTGACCAATACAACGTCGACGACCAGTACCGCAATCTGGTATCGGAGCATGCCCACTACCTGGCAGCCCATCCGCAACAGCACGTCAAGATCGAAGGCAACACCGACGAGCGCGGCGGCGCCGAGTACAACCTGGCCCTGGGCCAGCGTCGTGCCGAAGCCGTGGCCAAGCTGATGGAACTGCAAGGCGTGAGCAACAACCAGATCGAAACGATCAGCTTCGGCAAGGAAAAGCCCAAGGCTCTGGGTCACACCGAAGCCGACTGGGCGCAAAACCGCCGCGCCGACATCGTCTATCTGCGCTAAGCACGCGGATGCCGGCCTGACCTGGTCGGGACGGCATCCTGCTTGCGCAGGCCCACGTCGGGACCCTGTCCCGACGTTTGTTTTTGTGGAAACGACTTATGCGAAACCGTGCACTCACCCCGCGCCGACTGGCGCTGATCGCCAGCCTGACCTGCGCAGTCGTGGCCGCGCCGGCAGCCCATGCGTTTGCCGACGACGATGCCCGCAACGCCATCCTGCAATTGCGCCACCAGCTCGATCAGAGCCAGCAGCAGCAAGTGCAGCTGTACAGCCAGATCCAATCGCTGCAGGACCGCGTCGACAAACTGACCGGCCAGGTTCAGGAACTGCAGCATGCTCAGCAGCAACAGCAACAAGCGCAGCAGCCCGGCGCCAATAGCGGCACGCAAGGCGCTGCGACGTCCGGCCAGCCCGGCCCGCTCGCCGATCCACAGGAAGCCGCTGCCTACAACAGCGCCATCGATTTGTTCCGCAAGAGCGAATACAAGAAAGCCGCCGATTCGCTGGCTGCCTTCGTCGCCCTCTACCCCAACAGCCAGATGGCGCCTGCCGCCCGCTTCTTCCAAGGCAGCAGCCGCTATGCCCTGAAGGACTACAAGGGCGCGATCTCGCTGCTCGAGGGTGTTGTGCACGACTACCCCAACGACCCTCACGCTGCCGATGCCATGCTCGTGATCGCCGGCTGCCAGATCGAGCTGAACAACCGCGCCGCCGCCAAGGCGACCATGCAAAGGCTGATCAACCAGTACCCCAATACGCAGGCGGCCGCTTCGGCCAAGAGCCGACTGAAGCTGCTGCAATAAGCGCCTCACGCGTTCATTGCGCCAAGAACAAAGGGCCGCGCATGTGCGCGGCCCTTTGTTCTTGGCGCTTGTGCGCTCAGACCCGCAATGCCACGTCGGCGACAGGCGCGCCCGTCATGGCCTCGAGCTGCCGCGGCGTGAGATTGAACACGGCGTGCGGGTGGCCTGCCGCCGCCCACAGGCTGTCGTAGTTGAACAGATCCTCGTCGAGCAGCATCACGGGTTTGACGACATGGCCTATGGGGCAGACGCCGCCGATCGCGTATCCCGTGGCTTCGCGCACGAAACGCGCATCCGCCTTGCCCAGTTCGCCGACGCGCGCGGCCACCTTGGCCTCGTCCACGCGATTGATGCCGCTGGCCACCACCAGCACCGGCGCGTTGTCCGACACGCGCCGAAAAATGATGGACTTGGCAATCTGGGCAACCTCGCAGCCCAGGCCGGCGGCCGCTTCCGCCGAGGTGCGTCCGGTCGCCTCCAGCAGCACCACGGGACGGTCATGGCCCAGGGACTGTAGCAACGACGCAACACGCTGGGCGGATTCGGGCAAATTTTTGAGGTCGATGGACATGGCTGTACGCAAAGAATCGCAAAGGCTGGCTGACGGATTTCTGTCTTGGATGGCACTGAAACGGCCCGCCGAAACGGGCTCGTTGCCGGGCGAGTGTAGCAAGTCCTGCCCGAGCGGAAGGCCACAGGCGCGGCGCTAGAATCGTGGCCTTGTCCAACCCCGGTTTCATCATGCGCTCTGCTCCTGACCTGCCAACCCAGCGCGTCGAGTTCGACGGCTACGCCACCACGTATGCTGAAAACGGCTCGGGCGAACCGGTAGTGCTGGTGCATGGCTCGCTATGCGACTGGCGTTACTGGAGGCCGCAGCTAGCCGGGCTGGGCAGGCGCTACCGGGTGCTGGCGCCGTCGCTGCGGCGCTACTGGCCGGAACGCTGGGACGGCAGCGGCGAAGGGTTCTCGATCTCCGAACACGCCGAGCAACTGCTCAATTTCGTGGCGCAAACGGTGGGCGGACCGGTGCACCTGGTGGGCCACTCGCGCGGCGGGCGCGTGGCGCTGGAGGCGGCGCTGCGCAATCCGGGCCTGGTGCGCAGCCTGACGCTGGCCGACCCCGGCCAGCCTTTGCCCGGCAATCACGACCCGCGCGGCGATTTTCGCCAGCAGGCGCACGACATGATCCGCGGCGGCAAGGCTGAAGAAGGCCTGGCGCTTTTCATCGATGCCGTCACCGGCCCCGACACCTGGCGCCGCATGGTTCCCTGGTTCAAGGACATGGTGCGCGACAACGCCGCCACGCTGATTGGCCAGGCCGGCGAAGTCATCCCGCTGCCTGACGAGCTGGCATTGCGGGCGCTCCTGCCGCCCGTGCTTCTAGTGGGCGGCGCGCTGAGCCCCGCGCCCTTCCCCGGCGTGCTCGATTGGCTGGAAAGCGTGCTGCCCGATCCGAAGCGCGTGTCGATAGCCTATGCCTCGCATGGCATGAGCCTGTCCAATACCAAGGCATTCAATGCGGCGGTCGAGGCATTTTTGCAGTAACCGCCAGCCTTTTGTGCAGTCCTGCGTTCGACGGGTATGCCCTGGGAGCGCCTAAGTGCCGGGGCAGTCCCGAAGGGACTTCGGCCGCCTGAGGCGGCGGCCGAACCCGGCACTTCGAAGCGGACAGGGCATACCCGCCGAACGCAGGACGGACTTAAGAACCCACAGGGCAACTCAAGAACTTAAGACTTCTTCTCGGCAATCACCGCATCGGCCACCACCTTGGGCGCCTCGGCGTAGTGCTTGAACTCCATGGTGTAGGTAGCCCTCCCCTGAGTCAGCGAGCGCAGCGAGGTCGAATAGCCGAACATCTCGGCCAAGGGCACTTCGGCGCGCACCAGCTTGCCGCCGCCGCCCGCGATGTCCTCCATGCCTTGCACCATGCCGCGCCGCGAGGCCAGATCGCCCATCACCGAGCCGGTGTAGTCCTCGGGCGTCTCGACCTCGACATGCATCATCGGCTCGAGCAGCACCGGCTTGGCGCGGCGCATGCCTTCCTTGAAGGCCATGCTGCCGGCCATGCGGAAGGCGTTCTCGTTGGAGTCGACGTCGTGATAGGAGCCGAAGACCAGCGTGGCCTTGATATCCACCACCGGATAGCCCGCCAGCACGCCGGCGTTGAGACTGTCGCGGATGCCGCGCTCTACCGCCGGGATGAACTCGCGCGGCACCACGCCGCCCTTGATGGCATCGACGAACTCGAATCCTGCGCCGGGTTCCTGCGGTTCGAGCTTGAGCACCGCGTGGCCGTACTGGCCGCGCCCGCCCGATTGCTTGACGAACTTGCCTTCGACCTCGTCGACCGTCGCGCGTATGGTCTCGCGGTAAGCCACTTGCGGCTTGCCGACGTTGGCTTCGACGTGAAACTCGCGCTTCATGCGATCGACCAGGATCTCCAGGTGCAGTTCGCCCATGCCCGAGATGATGGTCTGGCCGGATTCCTCGTCGGTATGCACTCGGAAGGACGGGTCTTCCTGCGCCAGGCGGTTGAGCGCCAGACCCATTTTTTCCTGGTCGGCCTTGGTCCTGGGTTCGACCGCCTGCGAGATGACCGGCTCGGGAAAGACCATGCGCTCCAGCACGATGATGTGCGCCGGATCGGTCAGCGTGTCGCCGGTGGTGACGTCCTTCAGGCCCACGGCGGCCGCGATGTCGCCAGCGTAGACCTCGCTGATCTCCTGCCGCGAATTGGCGTGCATCTGCAGGATGCGGCCCAGGCGCTCTTTCTTGTCCTTGATCGGGTTGAACAGCGTATCGCCCGACTTGACCACGCCCGAATAGACGCGGAAGAACACCAGCTGCCCGACGAAGGGGTCGGTCATGATCTTGAAGGCCAGCGCCGAGAAAGGCTCGGCATCGCCCGGGTGGCGCTCGATCTCCTTGTCGTCGACGGTGTGGCCCTTGATGGCGGGTACGTCCACCGGCGAAGGCAGGTAGTCGATGACGGCGTCCAGCATGGCCTGCACGCCCTTGTTCTTGAAGGCGCTGCCGCACAACATGGGAACGATTTCGTTGGCGATGGTGCGCGTGCGCAGGCCGAGCTTGATTTCGTCTTCGGTCAGCGGCTCGCCCGAGAGATATTTCTCGAGCAGCGCCTCGTTGGCCTCGGCCGCCTTCTCGATCATCTTGTCGTGCCACTCCTGCGCC
>DAIDKG010000184.1 GCA_027450125.1 Bordetella sp.
CCGGGAGTCCAGGCATGAAGCCGCGCTCGGCCTGGGCGCCCTGGGGCATGGTCGCCCCGGCCTTGCTCCTGTTCACCGTGCTGATGCTGATTCCGCTGGCCATGACGGTGGCGCTGTCCTTCAATGCCTTCGATCCGGACAAGGGGGCTATAGCGGGAACCTTCACGCTGACCCATTATCTGCACGTCTTTCGGGATCCGTACTACTACGGCATCTTCTGGCGCACGATACGCCTGTCTGTCCTCGTGACCCTGATCTGCATCCTCGTCGGCGCGCCCGAGGCTTACATCCTGAGCCGCATGCGCAAGCCCTGGCGCTCCATATTCCTGGTGGTCATTCTGGCGCCGCTGCTCGTTTCGGTGGTGGTGCGCGCCTTCGGCTGGAGCATGCTGCTCAGCCCGGACGGCCTGATCAACGACGTGCTGCGATTACTCGGCGTGGGCAGGATCAAGCTGCTTTACAACGAGACGGCCATCGTCATCGCGCTGGTGCATGTGATGATGCCCTTCATGGTGATCCCGGTCTGGACGTCGCTGCAAAAGCTCGATCCCTGGGTGGAAAACGCCTCGCTGTCGCTGTCGGCGTCGCACTGGACCACCCTGCGCCGCGTGGTGCTGCCGCAGATCATGCCGGGCATTCTTTCCGGCAGCCTGATCGTGTTCGGCCTGTCCGCCAGTTCTTTCGTCATTCCGGGCCTGCTGGGCGGGCGCCGCGTCAAGATGGTCGCCACGCTGGTCTACGACCAGTATCTGACCGAGTTGAACTGGCCGCTGGGCGCGGCCATCGCATTCATTCTGCTGGCGGCCAACCTGGTCATCATGCTGGGCTGGAGCCGCATGATCGAAAGCCGCTACAAGAAGACCCTGGGATAAGGAGCGCGGCCATGCAAAAAAACGGACCGATCGCCCTGGCATTCAACGCCCTGGTCATCATTTTCATGCTCGCGCCGCTGGTGGTCGTGTGCCTGGTGGCCTTTACGCCGGCCGAAACCCTGCAGATCCCCACGCATCATTTTTCCCTGCGCTGGTTTGACAGGCTGCTGCACTCGCAGCAGTTCGTGCAGTCGTTCTGGACCAGCCTGTGGCTGGGCGTGCTGTCGGCCACCTTCTCGACCGTGCTGGCGGTTCCCGCGGCCATGGCCATCGTGCGCTACGAAATACCGGGGCGCAATTTCCTGCAAGGCGTGTTCCTGTCGCCCTTGATCATTCCGCAACTGGTGCTGGGCGTGGCGCTGCTGCACATGCTGTCGGTGATAGGGCAGCAGGGCAGCTTCGTGTGGCTGGTGTTCGCGCACACGCTCGTGGTCACGCCTTATACCTTGCGGCTGATCATGGCGGCGCTGGTGGGCTACGACCGAACCGCGGAACAGGCCGCCTATTCGCTGGGCGCGAGCAGCGCGACGGTGTTCCTGCGCATGACGCTGCCGATGATCCTGGCAGGCATAACCGGGGGCTGGTTGCTGGCCTTCATCAACAGCTTCGACGAACTGACCATGTCGATCTTCGTGGTGTCGCCCGCAACGGTGACGCTGCCCGTGCGCATGTACATGTATGCGACCGAGTCGCTGGATCCGATGATGGCTGCCGTGTCGGCCCTGATCATCTTCCTCACGCTGGGTCTGATGCTGCTGCTGGACAAGGTGTATGGCCTGGATCGGATCCTGGTCGGCAAGCATTGACAGGATATGACGATGACCATGCATGCCCCTCGCGCCCAGCTGTGCCGGCTCAAGGAGCGCGATCGTCCCGCCGTGGCATTCGAGCTGGACGGCCGGCCGGCCAGCGCGCTGGCCGGCGATACGGTACTGACCGCCGTGCTCACCCAGTCGCGCCAGCTGCGCGTCAATGAATTCAGCGGACAGCCGCGCGCCGGCTTTTGCATGATGGGCGCCTGCCAGGATTGCTGGGTGCGCCTGGACGATGGCCGCTCGCTGCGTGCCTGCCAGACCATGATCGAGCCGGGCATGCGTATCCGCACCCTGCAGGAGCAGGCATGACTTCGCAGTCCGATTTCATGCTTGAGCGCCAGTCCCGGGACGATTTGCCGCCGGTCATCGTGGGCGCAGGACCTGCCGGCGTGCGCGCCGCCGCGGCCTTGCTGGCACATGGCCTGGCGCCTATCGTCCTGGACGAGGCGCCGCGCTCCGGCGGCCAGATATACCGCCGCCGGCCGGACGGATTCACGCGCGACGCCAGGGCGCTGTACGGTACCGAGGCCGGCCGCGCGCGCGATCTGCACGCCACGTTCGATCGCCTGCGCCCGAAGCTGGACTACCGGCCTCAGACGCTGGTCTGGAACGCCCAGCCTGATGGCCTGGATCTGCTGCACGTGCCGACGCGCGAAGCGAGCGCGCTGGCGTGGCGCGACGTGATCGTGGCCACGGGCGCCACCGACCGGGTGCTGCCTCTGCCGGGCTGGACGCTGCCGGGCGTCTACACGCTGGGCGGTGCCCAGGTGGCGCTCAAGTACCAGGGCTGCGCCATCGGCGACGCGGTGGTCCTGGCCGGCACCGGACCTTTGCTGTATCTGGTGGCCAGCCAGTACGCCAAGGCCGGCGCGAAGGTGGTCGCCGTCCTGGATACCGCGCCCGCGGCGCAGCGCTACAAGGCCATCCCGGCGATGTTGAGCCAACCCGCGGTCGCGGCCAAAGGCATGGCGCTGGTCGCCTGGCTCCGTCTGCACGGCATACCCATGCACCACGGCGTTCGGCTGCTGCGCGCCGAAGGCGAGGGTGCGCTGGCGCAGCTTGCCTGGCTGGACCATGCGGGCCGCGAGCGGCACACCGCCTGCACGGCCCTGGGCCTGGGCCATGCCTTGCGGCCCGAGACCCAGCTCGCCGATCTGCTGGATTGCGAATTCGAATTTTCGTCTTTGCACCGCTGCTACGTCCCCCGCATCGACGACATGCGGCGCGCCTCGACGCCCGGCGTCTACCTGGCCGGGGACGGCGCCGGCATCCTGGGCGCCGATGCCTCCGAGATGTCAGGCGAACTGGCGGCGCTGGCGATGCTGCAGGATCGGGGCATCCGCATCGATCCGGGCCGCGCATCGTTGCTGCGCCGGCGCTTGCGCAAGATAGAGCGGTTCCGGCATGCGCTGGAAGTCGCCTTTCCCTTTCCGCAGGACTGGGCTGCG
>DAIDKG010000185.1 GCA_027450125.1 Bordetella sp.
GATGAACGCCAGCGCGAACATGCCTCTGTCGGCATGTTCCGTGAGCGCGGCATCGCCTCGCTTCTGGATCAAGGCGCGATTCGGCAATCCGGTGAGCGGGTCGTAAAAGGCGAGACGCTCGAGCTCCTGCTCGACGCGCCTGCGGTCGGTGATGTCGATGCTCGTGCAGACCATGAGCTTTTCGCCGTTCACCTGGACGGGCCAATCGGTCACAAGCAGTGTGCGCGGCTCTCCGTCGATCATGAGGGCGCGCTCATGCACGCAGGCCTGATCGCCGGCCAGTCTTTGCAGAAAGCGCTCGCGCCGTCGCGCAATCCGCTCGGGCCCGGCCTGGCGGACG
Source organism: Bordetella sp. (assembly GCA_027450125.1). Classification (GTDB taxonomy): domain Bacteria; phylum Pseudomonadota; class Gammaproteobacteria; order Burkholderiales; family Burkholderiaceae_B; genus Bordetella. The sequence goes on from DAIDKG010000185.1 coordinate 341, forward strand.
CCAAAAGGTATGCTGCCGCGCAGATGCTCAATGTCGTCGCCGATGGCCTGCGCCGCCTGCTCGTTGAGCACGATCAACCGCCCCTCGCGGTCCTGGACCGACAGCCCCATCGGTAGCGCGCTCGCTACGGCCTCGAGCAGCGCCGAACCGCCATGTTCCGCTTTCCAGTTCATCAGTCCATCGTCATCCAGGAAAGAGATGCACATAGCCTGCCTCGTCGCCGCCGTCACCGGGACTTGAGAGATGCAATCCTTCTTTGCCGATTACGTCCGTGTTCTGCTTGAACGCAGAAGACTAATGGCTAATGAAACCATGCGCCATCAAGTATTTCTCATCGCAGCCGTTTAGTTTTATTTAACGAATTCATACTGGTTTCCAATCCCGACAACTGCAATACTTGGCGGTTGCTGAAAGCCGGAGAACATCTCGCGCACAGGGGATTGCCTGCTTTCTGGCAAAAAAGCGCGCATTGGAGCGACCTGTACCCGAGCTGGGACATTCGATGACGCAGACGCCAGATCATGCGAACGATGCGATCCGGGCGCATCGTCTTGTGCGTGGCAAGGAAGACAATCTGCGCAAGGCGTCGCAATCCCCGTCGATTGCTCAAATGGACAGATCCACGCAATACAACGCGGCGCTCGTGGAACAAACTCTGCCGTCAACGCCACCGCATGAACACTCGCTTTCTCGAAACCTTCGTCACGCTGGCTCGGCTCGAGAGCTTTCGAGCAACAGCCCAACTCCTGCATGCGACTCCGGCCACCATTTCCTTGAGAATCCGCTCGCTCGAGGACGAACTCAAGTGCACGCTGATAGACCGGTCCGCATCGCAATTTCGGCTGACGCAGTCCGGGAGCGCCTTGCTGGGGCTCGCCAAGCGCGTCGTCGATACGGCCCGGGCCTTGCGCGAAGCGGCAGGGCAAAGCGTGGCGATCGGAGGGAAACTGCGGCTCGGCGTGATCGAGACAATCGTGCACAGCTGGCTCGCCCAATACGTCGCGTATTTGAAGGAAAACTACCCCAAGCTCGAGATCGACATGACGGTAGGCTCCAGCTCCTCGCTGCAAAAGCAGCTGCTCAGTGGCGACCTCGACATTGCTATCCGCGCCGAAGGCATAGACAGTCCGCGGATCGTATCGAACGCGATCGCCAGTTATCCGGTCCGCTGGATAGCCAAGCGCGGGTTGATTTCGCGGCGTGGACCGGGGCTTGCGCAACGTGTCCTGCAATACCCGATACTGACCTTCGGACGAGGCAGCGCACCTCAGGTGGCGCTCGAAAACATCGTCTGCTCGCTCGCGAAGGAATGCGCAGTGCCGGCCGAGCAGATCAATGTCACTTGCTTGCCATCAGTGACCTTGATCGTGCAACTGGCGCGCGACGGCTACGGCGTGGCGGCCATTCCCAGCCTTTTTGTCGCGGACGCGCTGCGCGACGGCAGCCTGATCGAACTGCCGCTCAAGCCGTCTCCCCCGCCCATCATCGTCTCGGTCTGCAAACCGGTGCATACCACGCCGATGATCGACGAAGCTGCCAATGCCGCACGCGTCGTCTGTTCCGTCTATAGCCGATCGTTCATGAGCGAATTTATCGAGGCTTTCGACGACACCCGCGAGGAACAGTACAGCCGCATGGTGAATCTGCCTGACATGGCCTGACGCGCCAGTCGCTTCAATGTATGGGCGGCGGCTCGCGCCATGGGCGCAGGCTGTGGTTCAAAACGCGCCTGTCCGGCGGGACAGGCGCGTTTTCCGGTCAGTGCGCCAGGGTGCGCCGGGCGCGCACGGCCTGGGCCAAGGCTTCGAGCACCGGCTCGGTCTGTGCCCATGCAAGGCACGCGTCGGTGATCGAAACCCCGTACTTGAGCGGCTCGCCGGGCCTTTGGTCCTGGCGGCCCTCTTCAAGGTGGCTCTCGATCATCACGCCCATGATGCGTTGCTGGCCGCCGGCGATCTGGCGCGCCAGATCGGCCGCCACGTCGACCTGCCGCTGGTGCGATTTGTTCGAGTTGGCGTGCGAGCAATCGACCATCACCTGTTCGGGGAGCCCAAGCTTGCGCAGCGCCTCGCAAGTGGCCTCGATCGAAGCCGCATCGTAGTTCGGCCCTTTTTTGCCGCCGCGCAGGATCACGTGCGCGGCATCGTTGCCGCGCGTCTCGAAGATCGCGGCCATGCCCATCTTGGTCATGCCCATGAAGGCGTGGCTGGCGCGCGCGGCGACGATGGCGTCCGCCGCCACCTGCACGCCGCCGTCGGTCCCGTTCTTGAAGCCGATCGGGCACGACAGGCCCGAGGCAAGCTGGCGATGGCTCTGGCTCTCCGTGGTGCGCGCGCCGATTGCTCCCCAGGAGACCAGATCGGCGATGAACTGCGGGCTCAGCAGGTCGAGGAACTCGGTGCCCACAGGCAGGCCAAGTTCGCTGATTTCCAGCAGCAGCGTGCGCGCCCGGCGCAGCCCCTCGTTGATGCGAAAGCTGCCATCCAGCCTGGGATCGTTGATATAGCCCTTCCAGCCCACGGTGGTGCGCGGTTTTTCGAAATACACGCGCATGACGATCAGCAGGTCCTGGGAAAGCGCGCCGGCCGCCGCTTTCAGGCGCCTGGCGTACTCCATGGCCTGGTCGTGATCGTGGATCGAGCAAGGTCCGACGACGACGACGAGCCGGTCGTCCTGTCCGCGCAGCACGTCGGCGATGGCGGCGCGGCTGTTCTCGACCAGTGCCTGTATGCCTTGCGTAACCGGCAACTCGTCCAGCAGCAGCGCGGGAGAAATCAATGGCCGCACCGCGCCTATGCGCGTGTCGTCGATGCGGGTGGTGTCCTGCGTGGAGTCGGCGGCGCCGACCTCCTGGTCGCGGGCGGGATAGTCGATGCGGTTCAAGATGGTCTCCGGCTCGAAGCCTGGCGGGAAAGCGCTACATTATTGCATTGCCGGCCCGATGCCGGGCAGGCGCGGCAAGCCCCCCCTGAGGCGACCAGACCGAGATCGACGCCGGATCGATATCCAGGCGCGTGGCCTCGCCATCGGAGGCAGATTCGTCGGCGCGCGTTTCGAGCGCGATGCCGCCGATCCGCACCAGCATGCGGTGTTCGCCGCGCCGCAGTTGCAGGCTCTCGATGCGGCCGGCGTAGGCGCCCTGCCTATAGCCGCGCACGCCTTCAGGCGCTATACGCCACATCACATCCGAGCCTGCCGCGTAGCGGTGCGCCTGCGGACGCAGCACAAGACCGGCCCCGGTGTCGACGCAGCCGTCCTGGAGCACCACGCCCTCTCCTATGTTCTGCAACCCGAGGAGCTCGGCGACGCGCAGGCTGGCCGGGCGCATGAACACCTCGCGCACCGGCCCGGCCTGAAGCACGCGCCCATGCTCCAGCACGAGGATCTCGTCGGCAAGCAACGCGGCCTCATCGGGATCGTGCGTGACCACGATCGTGACCGCGTCGATATCCCGCTGCAGCGACCGCAGCGACGCTTGCAGCAGGCGGCGCCGCGGCGTATCGAGCGCGGAGAAC
>DAIDKG010000186.1 GCA_027450125.1 Bordetella sp.
CATCATGGACCTGTCCTACACGGCCGCCTACAAGCTGGGACTGATAGGGCCGGGCAGCGGCAGGGTGATCGTCCAGCGCATCCTGCCCAGCGAAATCCGCACCATGGTCGCCTCGGGAAAAATCGCCCCCGAAGACTCGCAGCTTACCGCCGACGAAGCCACGCATCCGGTAGATCCGCCGCCGCGGACCGAGGCTCCCGCGCCGCTGTCGCCCGCCCCCCTGCCGCCGGCCGAACCGCCTGCGGCCGCGCAAGCCGCGGCGGCGCCGGCTAGCGGCGCCTACTATCTGCAACTGGGCGCGTTCAGCCAGCAGGCCAATGCAACCACGCTGGCCCGGCGGATCAACACGGAATTGCGCGGCATGGACAAGCGCGCCACGGCCCAGCAGATCGCCCGGCTCTACCGTGTGCGCATCGGCCCCTACGACACGCGCGAGGCGGCCGTGGACGACATTGCGTCGGTCAATGCCAAGACGGGCATACTGCCCAGCCTGATCAAGCCTTGAGTTCCAGCGCCTTGCTGTAGAGCCTGTCGCGCGGCAGGCCCGTGATCTTGGCGGCCACGCGCGCGGCATCGCGCACCGACAGGCTTTCCAGCAGGGCATCGAGCAGGGCATCGATCGGGATGCCCGCGGCGGCGCCCTCGTCGTCCTCGCTCCCGGCGTCCTCGGCCTCGTGCACGATGAGCACGAACTCTCCCTGGGCATGATGCGGATCGGCGGCCAGCCAGGCGGCCGTCTCGTCCATGGACAGGGTTGCGATCTGCTCGAAGCGCTTGGTCAGCTCGCGCGCCACGGTGAGCTTGCGTGCCGGACCGCAGACCTCCCTCAGGTCGGCCAGCATGTCCGGCAGGCGATGCGGCGACTCGAACATCAGTACCGGCGCCGGCAAGGCGCACCAGCGGCGCAGCCAGCGCTGCCGCGCCGCGGCCTTGGACGGCGCAAAGCCGGCGAAAGCATAGGCGGGATTCTCATCGGACGTGACGCCGCTGCCCATCAGGGCCGCAATGACGGCGCTGGGCCCCGGCACGGGCACCACCGGATAGCCGGCTTCGCGCACGGCGCGCACGATGCGTGCGCCCGGATCGCTCACGGCCGGCGCCCCGGCATCGGATACCAGCGCCACGCGCTGCCCCTGAGCCAGGCGCGCGCAGATCGCCTGCGCCGCCTGGGCTTCGTTGTGCCGATGCGCGGCCATCATGGGCGTGGCGATGCCCCAGGCATCCATCAGCGTACGGCTGGCGCGCGTGTCCTCGGCGGCGATCACGTCGGCGCGGACCAGGGCATGCCAGGCGCGCAGGCCCAGATCGCCCAGATTGCCGATGGGCGTGGCCACCACATACAGGGCGCCGGCCGGCCAGTGCTGGGCCGCGACGCGCTCGGCCACGCGGCGCCAGGCGTCGCCGACCTCTGCCGGCACAGTGACTTCTTCGTTCATTGCAGCGCACCGCGGCAGTGGAAACCGTGCCAGTGTAGCCGCATGGATAGCTCCCCCGGACGCGACCCGCCGCCAGCCGACGACCTGCTGGCCTACGCCCTGGCCGATGCACTCAGGCGCGGCCGGCTCAGGCGCGGCCGGCGCGCGCGCAAGGCGGCCCTGCGCGAGGCCGAGCCGCGGCTTTCGCCCACGCAGCGCAAAGGCCTGGATTTCGAGGACCAGGCGCTGGAACTGCTGACCGATGCCGGCCTGCAGTTGCTGGCGCGCAATCTGCGCGCCGCGCCCGGCGAGATCGACCTGGCCATGCGCGACGGCGACGTGCTGGTGCTGGTGGAGGTGCGCGCCCGATCCAGCGCCAGCCATGGCGGCGCAGGCGCCAGCATCGATCCGGCCAAGCAGCGCCGCCTGGCGCACGCCGCTGCGCTGATCCTGCCCGGCCTGGCGCAACGCCACTGGCGCGGCCGCACGCCGTCCGTGCGCTTTGACGCCGTGCTGTTCGACGGCGGCCGGGCCTGCTGGCTGCGCCATGCATTCACGCCCGAATGAAGCGCCAGCGCGCCGCATCCTTGACGGTCCGCAAAGGACTGCAATATTTCCCGCCACGCCGTTGCATCCCGAAAGGTGCGCCATCCGCCCCCATGAGATAATCCGCCCATGAATCTGACCTCCCGTATGACTGCGCATTTCCGCGACGCCATCGGCGTCATCGAACTGAGCATGAACGACCTGGCCGAACCGCTGTCGGCCGCGGTCGAGCTGATGTTCTCGGCCCTGGCCAACAACGGCAAGATACTGGCCTGCGGCAACGGCGGGTCCTGCGCCGATGCCCAGCACTTCATCGCCGAACTGGTCGGCCGCTTCGAGCGCGAGCGCCTGCCCCTGGCCGGCATCGCCTTGAACACCGATACCGCCATCCTCACCGCCGTCGGCAACGATTACGGCTTCGAAGAAATCTATCATCGCCAGGTCGGCGCCCTAGGCCAGCCCGGCGACGTGCTGGTGGCCTTGTCCACCAGCGGCAACTCGCCCAACGTCATGCGGGCCGTCGAGGCCGCGCATGACCGCGACATGCACGTCGTCGCCCTGACGGGCAGGAACGGCGGCCAGCTCGGCCCGCTGCTCGGCCCGCTCGATGTCCATCTCTGCGTGCCCGACGACCGCACCCTGCGCATCCAGGAAGTTCACGGACTGCTACTGCACGCCATGTGCGACGGCATCGACGCCCTCTTGCTAGGAGACACCGAATGACGCTCAAGCCCTCCACCGCCCTGCGCGCCGCGCTGCTGGCCGCCGCCCTGACCGGCACCGCCTCGACCCTGACCGGCTGCATTCCGCTGGCCCTGGGCGGCGCCGCGGTGGGCGCCTCGGTGTTCGTCGATCGCCGTTCCTCGGGCACCCAGCTCGATGACCAGACCATCGCCATCAAGGCCCAGTTCCAGATCGCCAAGCAGCTGGGTGACAATGCCCGCGTCAACGCGGTCTCCTACAACTACCGCGTGCTGCTTACCGGCGACGTGCCCACCCAGGCGGCCAAGGATCAGGCCGCAGCCATCGCCCAGGGTATCGACAAGGTCAAGTCCGTCGTCAACCAGCTCGATGTCGGTCCCGTCGAACCCTTCGAAGGCCGCAGCAACGATGCCTGGCTCAGTTCCAAGGTGCGCACGGCCCTGCTCGCCACCAAGAACGTGCCGTCGGGCTCCATCGTCACCACCGTCAACCGCGGCGTGGTCTACATGATGGGCCTGGTCACCCGCGAAGAAGGCGACATCGCCGCCCAGGCCGCGGCCAATATCGGCGGCATCGTGAAAGTGGTAAAAATGTTCACCTATATCAGCCGCGACGAGGCCATCCGCCTGTCCGGGGCCGCCACCACGTCGGCCCCCGACGGCAGCAGTGGCAGCGCAGCGCCAGCCAGCCCCGCTC
>DAIDKG010000187.1 GCA_027450125.1 Bordetella sp.
CGCCAAGCGCCAGGTGGGCAACAAGGTGTACGGCGGCCAGAGCTCGCATCTGCCGCTCAAGGTGAACATGGCCGGCGTGATCCCGCCGATCTTCGCCTCGTCGATCATCCTGTTCCCGGCAACGGTCACCAGCTGGTTTTCGACCAGCGGCAAGATGATGTGGCTGCGAGATCTGGCGGCCGCCCTGCAGCCGCGCCAGCCGCTCTACATCACGCTGTACTCGATCGCGATCATCTTCTTCTGCTTCTTCTACACGGCCCTGGTGTTCAACAGCCGCGAAACGGCGGACAACCTGAAGAAGAGCGGCGCGTTCGTGCCCGGCATACGTCCTGGCGAGCAGACGGCGCGCTACATCGACAAGATACTGATGCGCCTGACGCTGGCCGGCGGCCTGTACGTCACCCTGGTGTGCCTGCTGCCCGAGTTCCTGGTCATGCACTGGAACGTTCCGTTCAACTTTGGTGGTACGTCCCTGCTGATCATCGTCGTCGTCACCATGGACTTCATGGCTCAGGTGCAGGCTTACATGATGTCCCAACAGTATGACTCGCTGCTCAAGAAGGCCAACTTCAAGGGTGCGGGTGGCCTGCCGCTGCGGTAAACAGAACAATGTCCAAGGACGACGTCATCCAGATGCAAGGTGAGGTTCTTGAGAACCTTCCCAACGCAACTTTTCGCGTCAAGCTTGAAAACGGCCACGTGGTGCTGGGCCATATTTCCGGCAAGATGCGCATGCATTACATCCGGATCCTGCCGGGCGACAAGGTCACAGTGGAGCTCACGCCCTATGACCTGACGCGAGCCAGGATCGTATTCCGGTCCAAGTGATCGGCAGGATTTCGGAAAATTAGGAGTCAACCATGAAAGTAATGGCATCGGTTAAGCGGATCTGCCGCAACTGCAAGATCATCAAACGTCACGGCGTGGTGCGTGTCATCTGCACCGACCCGCGTCACAAGCAGCGTCAGGGCTGATCCGGCAACGGACCCCTGAAGCAACGGAACTACTAAGGAAACGTTATGGCCCGTATTGCCGGCATCAACATTCCGCCGCAACAGCACACTGAGATCGGCCTGACCGCCATCTTCGGTATCGGTCGCACCCGCGCTCGCAAGATTTGCGAAGTCGCTGGCGTGCCCGTCACCAAGAAGGTCAAGGACCTGTCCGACGCCGAACTCGAGCGCATCCGCGAAGGCGTGGGCGCGTTCACGGTGGAAGGCGATCTGCGTCGTGAAGTTCAGCTCTCGATCAAGCGTCTGATCGACCTGGGAACCTATCGTGGCATGCGTCACAAGCGCGGTTTGCCCGTGCGCGGCCAGCGTACCCGCACCAACGCGCGCACCCGCAAGGGCCCGCGTCGCGCCGCTGCGTCCCTGAAGAAATAATCCGAGGAAGAGAACATGGCCAAGGCTTCTACAGGCGCCGCCTCGCGTGTGCGCAAAAAGGTCAAGAAGAACGTCTCGGACGGCATCGCGCACGTCCACGCTTCGTTCAACAACACCATCATCACCATCACCGACCGTCAGGGCAATGCCCTGTCGTGGGCGACTTCGGGCGGCGCCGGTTTCAAGGGCTCGCGCAAATCGACCCCGTTCGCCGCTCAGGTCGCCGCCGAAACGGCTGGCCGCGTCGCGATGGAATACGGCATCAAGAATCTCGAAGTGCGCATCAAGGGCCCCGGCCCCGGCCGCGAGTCCTCGGTTCGTGCTCTGAATGCCCTGGGCATCAAGATCACCAGCATCGCCGACATCACGCCCATTCCGCACAACGGCTGCCGTCCGCCGAAGCGTCGTCGTATTTAAAGGGAACCAACATGGCTCGTTATATTGGCCCCAAGTGCAAACTCTCGCGCCGCGAGGGCACCGATCTTTTCCTCAAGAGCGCCCGCCGCTCGCTGGACTCCAAGTGCAAGCTGGATTCCAAGCCTGGTCAACACGGCCGCACCTCGGGTGCCCGTACGTCCGACTACGGCCTGCAGCTGCGTGAAAAGCAAAAGCTCAAGCGCATGTACGGCGTGCTGGAAAAGCAATTCCGCAAGTATTTCGTCGAAGCCGAGCGTCGCCGCGGCAACACCGGCGAAACGCTGATCCAGCTGCTCGAATCGCGCCTGGACAACGTCGTCTACCGCATGGGTTTCGGTTCGACCCGCGCCGAGGCTCGCCAGCTGGTCAGCCACCGCGCCATCGAACTGAACGGCCATACCGCCGACATCGCCTCGCTGATCGTCAAGGCCGGCGACGTGGTTTCGGTGCGCGAAAAGGCCAAGAAGCAAGGCCGCGTCAAGGAATCGCTCGACCTGGCCACCAGCATCGGCATCCCCCAATGGGTGGAAGTCGACGCCGCCAAGATGACAGGTACCTTCAAGACCATGCCCGATCGTGCCGACGTCGCCCGCGACATCAACGAATCGATGGTCGTCGAACTGTACTCGCGTTAATCGAAATCGACGCGATCGCGGCATGCAATCGCCGCGAACCGAGGCTTCCGGAAGGAATCCGCAACCCGTTCCAAGGGCGGGCTGCGCAAATTCCTGCAGGCAGCCTCGGTGTGTTTTGAAGAATTCTTCCTGCAGCACGTTTTTCCCCTTAATCCATCAGCCTTATCGGTGTAACGAGCCGAGGGTATTGAAAAGGATCCTGCCAAGATGTCCACTCAAGGTTTTCTGAAACCGCGTTCCATCGAAGTCGAACCCGCCGGCCCCAACCACGCCAAGATCGTGATGGAGCCTTTCGAGCGCGGCTACGGCCACACGCTGGGCAACGCCCTGCGCCGCATCCTGCTGTCGTCGATGACCGGCTATGCGCCTACCGAAGTCCAGATGACGGGCGTGGTGCATGAGTATTCGACCATCGCCGGTGTGCGCGAAGACGTGGTCGACATCCTGCTGAACCTGAAAGGCGTGGTGTTCAAGCTGCACAATCGCGACGACGTCACCCTGGTGCTGCGCAAGACCGGCGCCGGCGAAGTGCGCGCCAGCGACATCGAGCTGCCCCACGACGTCGAGATCATCAATCCCGACCACCTCATCTGCAGCCTGACCGAAGCCGGCAAGCTGGAAATGCAGATCAAGGTCGAGAAGGGCCGCGGCTACGTGCCGGGCAACGTGCGTGCGCTGTCCGAAGACCGCGGCCACACCATCGGCCGCATCGTGCTGGACGCCTCGTTCTCGCCCGTGCGCCGCGTGAGCTACGCCGTCGAAAGCGCCCGCGTCGAGCAGCGCACCGACCTGGACAAGCTGGTCCTGGACATCGAGACCAACGGCGTGATCTCGCCCGAGGAAGCGGTGCGCCAGTCGGCCCGCATCCTGATGGACCAGATCTCGGTTTTCGCCGCCCTGGAAGGCGCCGCCGAAAGCAGCTACGGCGGCGATGCCCGCGGCAGCGCCCCGCAGATCGACCCCGTCCTGCTGCGCCCGGTCGACGACCTGGAGCTGACGGTGCGCTCGGCCAACTGCCTGAAGGCCGAAAACATCTACTACATCGGCGATCTGATCCAGCGCACCGAGAACGAGCTGCTCAAGACCCCGAATCTGGGCCGCAAGTCGCTCAACGAGATCAAGGAAGTGCTCGCCTCGCGTGGCCTGACCCTGGGTGCTCGTCTCGAGAACTGGCCGCCGCAGGGCCTCGACAAGCGTTGAACCTCCGTTG
>DAIDKG010000188.1 GCA_027450125.1 Bordetella sp.
CTGGCCTGCAGCCGGGGCGCCAGCGTGAGCCACAGGTGGCGCGACCAGGCGCTCAGGGCGAACTCGGCGGGCGTGTCGTCCATGACCACCAGATGGCCCATGCCCGCGGCCGTCGTGCCGGTGCCGACGCCGGCCCGGTCCAGGACCAGCACCGAGAGGCCCTGCGCGGCCAGCTCGTGCGCGCAAGCCGCGCCGACGATGCCCGCGCCGATCACGACGACGTCCGGCAGCGCGCCTTGCGTCATGACGCCCGCAGTCCCTGGGCAAACGGGTCCCGGTCGTCGAACAGCAGCGTGCCTTGCCCGCTGAGGTAGGCGTGGCCGCGTATGGCGGGCACCACCTGGCCGGCCGGCAGGGTGTCGTCGCGTTCATAGCCGGCCTCAAATACGCTGCCGACGATGCTTTCCTGGCGCCACACTTTGCCCGGTTCCAGGTCCCCGTCGGCGGCCAGGCAGGCCACTTTGGCGCTGGTGCCGGTGCCGCAGGGCGAGCGGTCGTACGCCTTGCCGGGGCACAGCACGAAGTTGCGGCTGTCCACCCCGGGCGTGGGCGAATCGGCAAAGAGCTCGATGTGATCGATCTCGGCCCCGTCCTTGCCTGTGATGCCTTGCTCGCCGAGGGCGCGGCGTATCGCCCAGGTGAACTCGGTCAGCGCGTCCACGCGCGAGAAATCGAGCTGCTGGCCGTGGTCGGCCACCAGGAAGAACCAGTTGCCGCCCCAGGCGATGTCGCCGTGCACGAGGCCATGACCGGGGACCTCCAGCGGCACGGCACGCCGGTAGCGGTAGGCCGGGACGTTGCGCACGGTGACGCTGCCGTCCTCGTGCAATTGGGCCTGGACCACGCCGACGGGGGTTTCGATCCGGTGCCGGCCGGGTTCGAGACGCCCCATGTAGGCCAGCGAGGCGACCAGGCCGATGGTGCCGTGGCCGCACATGCCCAGAAAGCCGACGTTGTTGAAGAAGATCACGCCGGCCGAGCAGGTCGGGTCCGACGGCTCGCACAGCAGCGCGCCGACCAGCACGTCGGAGCCGCGCGGTTCGTTGACGATGCCGGCGCGCAGAGCGTCGTGGTCGCGCCTGAACAGCGCCAGGCGCTCACTGAGCGGGCCCTTGCCCAGGTCCGGGCCGCCTTCGATCACCAGGCGGGTCGGTTCGCCGCCGGTGTGGGAGTCGATGATGTGTACGGTTTTCATGAAGGCAATCGTATGTCGGTCGCGGCTGCCGCGTCTTGCGCAACTGGCGCGGCCTGCATGACGATTTTTGCACAACGGCCAGGGGCCGCCGCGCCAACGGTTCAGGCCTTGCGCCGGGCCTTCAGGAAGTCCCGCAATTGATCGCTGACGTGTCCGATGTGGCGTTGCAGGAGCGCAGCGGCGTCGCGTGCCTTGCCTTGGCGGCACAGGTTCACCAGTTCCGCATGTTCCTGTTCCGCGCGCGCGGCGCTTTGCCGCGACAGCGACAGCTGCAGGCGCGTGTAGCGGTCGGTCTGCAGCAGCAGGGCGTTGACAATGCTCGCGGTCCTGGGCTGGTCGGCCCGGGACATCAGGCGCTGGTGCAGCTGCGTGTTCAGCTCGCCCCAGCGCGCCGGGGAATTCGCGTGCAGTTCTTCGCTGTATTCCGCCAGGATCCGGTCCAGTTCGATGAAGTCCGACTCGGTCAGCCGGGGCGCCGACTTCTGCAGCAGCATGGGCTCGAGCACGCTGCGCAGTTCGAACAGTTCCTCGATTTCGGCCAGCGACAGTTCCGAGACGATTGCGCCCTTGTGCGGGAGGATCTGGATCAGCCCCTCGCTTTCCAGTTGCACGAAGGCCTCCCGCAGCGGAATGCGGCTGATGCCGAATTCGGCCGCCAGGGCATCCTGGCGCAACTGGCAGCCTTCGGCCAGTTCGCCTTCGATGATCCTGCGCCGCAGTTCGTCGGCAGCCGCTTGCGCCCGTGTCGCATGGCCCAGCGCAGAGCGCGTCGTATTCATTTTTTTGTCGCTCGAAAGAAAAGACTGCGCTGCGCCGTCCGCCTGGAGAGGCCGGCGGCGATGTTATTTCTGGATGTCCTTCGACCAGTTGGCATACCAGTTGCGGAACAGGGCGTACTGAGTCTGGGCGTAGCGGCGCTGCGAGTCGCTCAGGGCATCCGTTTCGTTGAAATGCAGCGTGTATTCCTTGTCGCCGTTGAGCACCATCAGATATTTATAGTACAGGACCAGGTCGGTGCCTTCGTCGAACGAGGACAGCACGGCAAGCGCGCCTTCCAGCTCCTGTGCCTGGCGGCGGGCGAGGGCGTCGCCCTTGCAGGCCTTGGTGCACAGGTCGACCAGGTGCAGCACTTCGCGCGGCAGGGCATTGCCGATGCCGGTAATGGCGCCGGTTGCGCCGCAGTTCACGAAGCCGTGGAACACCTGGGTATCGACGCCGGCCATCAAGGTGACGCTGTCGTCCTTGGAGGTGATGTGCTCGGCCGCATAGCGCATGTCGGCCGCGCCGCCGAACTCCTTGAAGCCGATCAGGTTCGGGTGCCTGGCGCGCAGTTCGAAGAACAGGTCGGCGCGCGTCGCAAAGCCGTAATAGGGACTGTTGTAGATGACGGCGGGCAGCTTGGGCGCCGCGTCGAGGATGGCTGCGAAGTGGGCCTTCTGGGCGGCGGCGGACGAGCCGCGCGACAGGACGCGCGGGATGACCATCAGGCCCTGGGCACCCACTTTGGCGGCGTGGGCGGCATGCGACACCGCTTCCCGGGTGTTCACCGCGCCGGTGCCGACGATGGTCGGAACGCCGGCGGCGACCAGCCTGGCCACGCCTTCCTGGCGCTGGGCTTCGCTCAGGAGCGGCCAGTCGCCCATCGAGCCGCAGTAGACGACCGCGCTCATGCCGATATCGACCAGCTCGCGGCCCTTGCGCACCAGCGCGTCGTAGTCAGGCTGGCGGCCGGCGGTGCACGGTGTCATCAGGGCGGGAATGGTGCCAGTGAAAATATTGC
>DAIDKG010000189.1 GCA_027450125.1 Bordetella sp.
GGCTGGGGCGTGGCGGGATGCCCTGTGTTGACCATGGTCAGCGGCACCAGGCACAGCGCGCACAGCATGGCTGCGATGATCAGCGGCCGATCGTGGAAGTGGGTATAGCCTGTCAGCGACAGCTGCCCAAGCATGGTGCCCAGGCTGGCCACCACCATGTACGCCGCGAATACGCGGCCGCGCTGATGGTTGGTGGCCTTCTCGTTGAACCAGCTTTCGATGACCACCAGCGCCGTCACGATCACGACGCCAAAGGCTATGCGCAGACCCAGCCACAGCGGCAGGCTATGGGACAGGTCGAGCCCCAGCACCAGACAAGAGCCCAAGGCGGCGCAAACCGCGAAGGCACGTATATGGCCCACCTGGCTGATGAATTTGTGCCCCAGGCGTCCGCCCAGCACGACACCCAGGTAATAGCCTGCCATCAGTCCGCCGATCCATGTCTCGCTGACCGACTGCTGGTTCAGGAACAGGCCTATGTACATGGCGAGCATGCCGGTGCTCATCAACAACAACAGGCTGGTCAAATAGAGCGGAGTGAACGCGGCTAGGACGACGAACATGAAACCGGCCTGACGGAAGCAGCAATGACGGAAAGGGGGCGGCGAAAAAAGCGCCCGCGCAGCTATGCTACGCGGGCGCCGGGTCAACGCAAGTCAAGCACCATCAAGCCTGTGCAAGCATCGTGTCCGCGTCGCTGACCTCGAACTTGCCGGCGGCCTCGACGTTGAGCGTCTTGACCACGCCGTTCTCGACCAGGGCCGAATAGCGTTGCGAGCGCACGCCCATGCCGCGCTCGGTCAGGTCCATGTCCAGGCCCAGCGCGCGGGTCCAGACGGCGCCGCCGTCGGCCATCATGCGCACCTTGCCGGCGGCCTTCTGCTCGCGGCCCCAGGCACCCATGACGAAGGCGTCGTTGACGGATACGCACCAGATCTCGTCCACACCCTTGGCGCGCAGCGCATCGGCCTTGGCGATATAACCGGGCAGGTGCTTGGCAGAGCAGGTGGGCGTGAAGGCGCCCGGCACGGCGAAGATGGCGATCTTCTTGCCCTTGACCAGGTCGGCCACCTGGAAGGCGTTGGGACCGACGGCGCAGGCGCCCGTCTCGGTATCGAAGAATTCGGTCAGGGTGCCGTTGGGCAGGCTGTCGCCGACTTTGATGGTCATGCTTTTCTCCAATGTGAAATCGCCAGGCAGCTCGTGCTGCTCGAACACGTCATCATAGATCGGGTCGGGCAGCGCTGCATGGCCGGGATCAATTCAATCCGTGACTGGCGAACCAGTCCATGGCGCGCCGCCACGCCAGCTCGGCGTCAGCCTTGTTGTAGCTGGGGCGGTAGTCGGCATGAAAGCCGTGGCCGGCATCGGGGTACACGTCGATGCGGCAGGCCTGGTCCATGGCCGTGCCTTCGGCCAGCGATTCGCGCATCTTGTCGATGTCGTTCATGGGAATGCCGGCGTCCTTGCCGCCATAGGCGCCCAGCACCGGCACCTGCACTTTGTCGACCTGGCTCAGCACCGAGGCAGGCTGCAGCGCGGTCGGCGCGCCGCCCAGCGGTCCGTAGAAAACGGCGGCGGCCTTCAGGTCCGGATTGTGCATGGCGTACAGCCAGGCCTGGCGCCCGCCCCAGCAGAACCCGATGACGCCCATCTTCGCGGCCGAACCTCCCTGCGCCAGCGCCCATTTCGCCGTCGCGTCCAGGTCGGAGGCCACCTGCGCGTCCGAAACCTTGTCCACCACCTCGGCCCGCAGCGTGGCCATGTCGGTGTACTTGGCCGGATCGCCGTAGCGGGCGAACAGCTCGGGCGCCACGGCCAGGTAGCCCAGGTGGGCCAGGCGGCGGCAGACATCCTGGATGTATTCGTGCACGCCGAAGATTTCCTCGATCACGAGGATCACAGGCAGGTTCCTCCTGCCGGCCGGCGCGGCCCGATAGCCCGGCATGCGGCCGCCGTCAGCGGGAATCTGCACCATGCCCGCGGTCAGGCCGTTCGCGTCGGTATGGATGGCCGTCTGCGCCGCGGCGTGGCCGGCGGCCAGCGTAAAGCCCGCGCCCACGCCGGTGGCGATGAACCCGCGGCGCGACAGCCGCAAGGGCGGCAGCAGACTGTCGAACTGGGAATCCCGGATGTCCTGCATGGCGATGCTCCTGAGTGTCGATGGTCCGCGCCGGTATCGCCTCGGCGCGGTCCGTGTCAATGCAAGGCGAAATCCACGCGTGTGGCCGCGCCGCCGCCTTCGATGCCGTCGGCGTCGAGCTTGGGCGCGACGACGAAGACGCGATCGGCCAGCGTCGGCGCCGTATCCAGCAGTTGCCGGTACACGGCCTGGGCGCGCTCGTCGGCCAGCTTGCGCAGCCCCTTCCTGTCCAGCGGCGCGGCCTTCAGGAGCAGCGCGTTCATCTGGTCCGGCGGCAGGGATTTGGCCAGGCCGATGAAATTGCGCGGCTTGTCCTTGATCTTGGTGCGGTCGTAGACTTTTTCCAGGTACTTGGTGCGATCGGCGTCGGTCAGCACGATGCTGTCGGGATCGGGCGTCTTGCCGTGCACGGCCATGTCCCTGGCCTTGAGCTTGCGCATCTGGTCGTCCACCCAGCCCTGGCGGTCGGCCTGCGGATCGGCCCGGCCGATGATGTCCATCTGCAGGGCGGGCCGGTCCGTCAGCGCCTTGACCAGCGTGGCGATGCTGGCCTTGGCCTTGTCGTCCAGCACGGCGCTGCCCGGCCTGAAATCGACATGCGACAAGTCCTGCCCGCCGGCCCCGAATGCAGCGGCCAGCAACTTGAACGGCGAGGTCACCGCCTTGACCAGCGTGTTCACGATCACACGCACGATGATGCCGCCGACCGAGAACTGCGGGTCGTCCAGCGAGCCGGAGATCGGCAGGTCGACATCGATGTTGCCGTTCGCGTCCTTGAGCAGCGCCACGGCCAGCAGCACCGGCAGCTTGAGCGCGTCGGGGCTGTTCGACGGCTTGCCGAAAGTGAGCTGGTTGAGCAGCACCTTGTTGGTCGCCTGCAGGGCGCGGTCCTTGATCTGGTAGTGCAGGTCGACCGACAGCTTGCCGCGCCGGATGGCGTAGCCCACGTACTTGGACGAGTACGTAGTGAACCTGGGCAGGTCCACGCCCTTGGCCGAGGCCTTGATGTCCAGCGCCAGGTACTTGGAGAAGGGCTGAACCGTGCCCGATATCGACAGGGGAGCCGTGCCGTACACGCGGCCGGTGACGCTGACCCTGGCCGGCACCGGCCTGGTCGAGGAAACGGCCGAGAGCGAGCCTTCGATCGACGACAGTTCGGCGCGGTAGTTGGGCCGCACGAAATGGTCGTTGAAGGTCATGCGGCCGCGCCTGAGCGTGACGCTGTCTATCGAGATGTCCGGCGTCCCGGCGCCGGGCTCGGCGGCGCGCGCGCGCGCCGCCTGGGCCGCGGGCTGCGGCTTGCGCGCGTCCTGGCCGCGGGTCTGCGTGTCCTGCGTGATGGAGCCGGCTGCCGTGCCTTTCTGGACCATCAGGTCCATGACGTTCAGGTGCGCCTGGCTATCGAGCAGGATGTTGCCGTAGAAGTCCTCCAGCAGGATGTCGCCCAGCCCCAGGCCGAGCTTGTCGCCCGCCATCGAGATGTGCATCCTGCTCACGCCCAGGTGCTTCCAGTTGAGGAACTCGGCCCGGTTGACGCGGTCTTCGAGGTTCAGGTCGTTGACGTCCACGGCCCCCTTCCAGTCCGCGCTCATGGGCGTCCTGCCGTGCGCCGCTGCGAATTCGACGTCGCCGCGTGCACCCACCGAGACGCTGCGCACCGTGGCGTTCAGGCGGGAGGCGACCAGGGGCGCCAGCGAAGCCGCGTCGAATCCGGCCAGGTCGACCGAGGCCTTGAGCGACAGGGGCTGGGGCACCAACGACCCCTTGAGCGACAGTGTGCCCTGCTTCTGGATGCCATCGGCCTGCAGGGTGAATTGCGCGGGCCTGGCGTCCAGGGCCAGGCGGTCCGCCGCCAGCGACAAGGATCCGACGGACAGATCCACCGCAGGCTTGACGCTCTCGTCGCGCGCGGCAAGACCGCGCAAGCCGAGCTTTACGTCGCGCGCCTGGACCTGCGTTCCCGCCACGTCGATCCTGCCTTCGAGATCGAGCCGGCCACCCTGTACGGCGATGGGCGCGACATGGCGCACCGTGGCCGCGAAAGGCGCCAAATCCAGGTTGCCCAGTTGCACGCGGGCCTTCACCGACAGCGGCTGCAGCACCACGGGCGCCCTGGCCCGCAGCCAGCTGCCGTCCCGGCCGTTGTCCATGTCGAGCCATACATGCATGGGCTGGCCTGCAAGCTGCGGCACGGCGATGTTCTCGACCTCGGCGGACAATCCGCTCAGCGGATAGTCCAGGCCCGCCGCGTCGTCGCGCAGGCGGATCTCGCCGTCCCGCAGCCTGGCATCGCCAACCGAGATCTTCCAGGCCGAGGGCTCGGCGGGCGCCGGCGCGGACGCGGGCGCAGCGCCGCCGGCCGCCTTGCCCGCAGGCGCCGCCGATACCTGGCCGCCCCCGGTCCCGGCCGGGGTAGGCGTGCCCGCAGGTGCGGGCCCGCCGCGCAAGGCGGCCAAGCCGTCGGCCACCCGCTGCCAGTTCAATCCGTGCGCGCCGCGGTGCACCAGCACGCGCGGACCGGACAGGGTCACCGACCCGACTGAAGCAGTCCTGGCGTCCAGGTCCACCGCCACGCGCTCGAACCGCAGGTCGCCCCAGGACAGCAGCGGCGCGCCCGAGGCCTCGCTCACCTGCAATTGGCGCAGGCCCACGTCGCCCTGCACGCGGATGCGCGGCGGCGCGTGGGCCGGTTGCTCGAAGCGCACCTGCAGATTCGAGTCGAGCAGGGCATGGTCGATCTTGACGGGCAGCGGCCGCGCCATGGGCCAGAAATCGGCCCATTTCTCCAGCGCCAGCCCGGAAAACACCACATCGAGCGTGGACGCGGGCACCTTGTCGAAAGGCCGCGCCGTTCCGGTCAGGTCAAAAGGGCTGCCGTTGATGCGCAGGTGCACCTTGGGCTTCACGTTGATATGCGTGGCGTAGCCGAACGAAGACAGGAAAGGCACGCCCAGCGTGATCTGGTCTATCAGCTGCTGACGGCCGGTGACACGGTCGTCCAGGCTGATCACGCCGCCGGTCAGCGACATATTGTTCAGGGAAAAGCGCGGCAATCCCGTCCCGGCCGGCTTGGGCTGGCCCGGCTTGTCGGCCGACATGCCGGCCAACCGGTCGACAATGTCGGAAAAATTGAAATGCGTGGGGTCCTGCCGCACCAGCCTGAGCCTGGGCTGGTCGATATGGATCATGTCGACCACCGGCGCGAACAGCACAATGGACCGCCAGGCCGCGCTCACATCGATCTCGCCGACTTGCAGGAGCGGCGCCTCATGGGGCCGGCCCACGGTGAGCTCGTGCGCGCGCAGCGTCAGCGTGAAGGGGTTGAAGCTGATCTTGCCCACCGCCACCTGGCGGCCCAGCATCCGGGAAACATCGTGAGTCAGCGCATTGCGCACCAGCCTGGGCACCTGCCAGGCGGCCACCCCTGCCAGCACCAGCAGCACGAGCGCGATGCCCAGCAGGACCTTGCCCGTTCGTCGGTTGAGTTTCAGAACCGGCATCCGCAACTGCATCTCACGCACTCCCACCAGATTTTGCGCCCCGTTCTCGACCCGGGTTGCCGCCGCCATGCAGGCCATGGCTCTGGCGCCGATTATCGCCGGCCGGCTCCGCGCTCGTCTATCATAGGTCCTCAACCCGCATCCACCCGTTTTTAATCATGACCTCCCCTATTCCTGCCCTGAGCCACCTGGACGAATCCGGCCAGATCCGCATGGTCGAT
>DAIDKG010000190.1 GCA_027450125.1 Bordetella sp.
CCGCCGGCATGGGCAGATTATAGGTTCCTCAACGACACGATCATGACAGTCCGGGCCCGGGCGGCAATGGGCCCCAGGCCGCCGCTACAGGACCGACAGCTTGGCCGAGCGCACGGTGTTCACGCCCACCGCCAGCATGGCGCAGAACGCGGCCAGGATCAGCGCCATGGTCGAGCCGTGCGCGATGTGCAGGCCATAGGCCACCGCCACCAGCGCCGTCCCCAGGCTCTGCCCGAACACCCGGGTAGTGGACTGCACGCCGCCGACCGCGCCGCTGCGCTCGAGCGGCGCCGCCCCCAGCATGGCGCGGTTGTTGGGCGTCTGGAAGAAGCCGAAACCCAGTCCGGCCAGGAACATGACGCCCATGACCGACGTGTTGGACGCGCCATGCGGCAGCAGGGCAACCCCGATGAGCGCGATCGCCATGGCCCCCGCGCCCAGGCCGCTGAGCAGGGCAGCCGAATAACGGTCGGCCAGGCGGCCGGCCAGCACCGCAATGGCCGCCGTGCCCACGGGCCAGGCGGCCATCAGCATGCCCAGCTGCCATTGTTCTCGGCCCAGTTCGTGCAGGAAGTAGAACGGCAGCGACACGTAGGCCGCGGTCTGCGCGGCGAAGGTGAATACCGACGCCGCCACGGCAAAGCCCAGCGGCTTGATGCGCAGCAGGTCGATGGGCACCAGCGGCGCCTGCTGCCCGTTGGCGCGGCGCACCAGGACCCGGGCCAGCGCCACGGCGGCGGCGATCAGCAACAGGGCCTTGGGGAAATTCTCGGTCAGATCGTCGACCCCGATGATGAAAGCCGCCATGGCCGCCATCGATACCAGGGCGCTGGGCACGTCGATCGGCCCCTTGATGCGCGGCACGTCGGGCAGCGTGCGGATGCCCGCCAGCAGCACTAGGCTCACCGGCACGTTCACGGCGAAGATCCAGCGCCAGGACGCCACGGAGACGATCAGCGAACCGATGGACGGCCCCAGCACCGACATCAGCGCGACCACCGTGGCGTTCAGGCTGACGCCGCGCCCGAGATGGCGGCTGGGATAGATGTTGCGCACCATGCCGCCGAACATGCACATCAGCGTGGCCGCCCCCACGCCCTGGCAGACGCGCGCAAGATTGAGCTGCCACAGCGCCGTGGACAGGGCGCAGCCCAGCGAGGACAGCATGAACGCCACCACGCCGAAGGTGAACAGGCGCTTGAAACCCAGCCGCTCGGCCACGGCGGCCATGAGCAGCAGGAACATCACGATGGTGAGGCTGTAGGAATTGACCACCCACACCATGCGCGAGGCCGGCTGGCCCAGGTTTGCGGCGATGGTGGGCAGCGCCACGTTGACGATGGTGGTGTCCAGCACGGTCAGGCTGATGCCGCACAGCAGCGTGGCGGCCGCCCAGTAGCGGCGCGGCGCGGGCAGGCCGTCCTGCGAGGGCGCCCGCGCGGCAGGAACTGCTTCGGTCATTTTTTCTTGACGGGGCGCTTCCAGCCTTCGATGCTGCTTTGCCGCGCTCGGGAGACAGTAAGCTGGCTGGGCGGCGCATCGCGCGTGAGAGTGGTGCCGGCCCCCAGCGTGGCACCGCGGCCCACGCGCACAGGCGCAACCAGTTGCGAATCGGAGCCGATGAAGACATCGTCTTCGATGACGGTGCGCCACTTGTTGGCGCCGTCGTAATTGCAGGTGATGGTGCCCGCGCCGATGTTGACGCGCTCGCCCACGTCGGCGTCGCCCACGTAGGCCAGGTGGTTGGCTTTGCTGTCCCTGCCCACCGCGCTGTTCTTGACCTCGACGAAGTTGCCCACGTGCACGCCGTCGGCCAGCGTGGTGCCCGGGCGCAGGCGCGCATACGGGCCGATGCGGGCATCGCGGCCCACGCGGGCGTCGTCCAGGTGGCTATAGGCTTCGATGCGGGTGCCGGCCGCGACCGTCATATTGCGCAGCACGCTATAAGGACCGACGTGCACGCCGTCGCCCAGCCCGACCAGGCCCTCGAACACGCAGCCCACGTCGATGAAGACATCGCGTCCGCAGATCAGGCTGCCGCGCACGTCGAAGCGCTCGGAGTCCGCCAGCGTGACGCCCGCCTCGAGCTGGCGCCGTGCCTGTTCGCGCTGCCAGGCGCGTTCGAGCTGGACCTGCTGCGCGCGGCTGTTCACACCCATGGTTTCCCACGCGGCCCCGGGGTGCGCGGCCTGCACGGCCACGCCGTCGGCCACGGCCAGGCCGACCACGTCGGTGAGGTAGTACTCGCCCTGGGCGTTGCGGTTGCCGATGCGGCCCAGCCAGTCTTTGAGCAGGGCCGTGGGCGCGGCCAGCATGCCGGTGTTGACTTCGCGGATGGCCAGCTCGGCCTCGCTCGCATCCTTGTGCTCGACGATGCGCAGCACCTGGCCGTCTACGCCGCGCACGATGCGGCCGTAGCCGGAAGCATCGTCCAGGATCTCGGTGAGCACGGCCACGCCCTGGCCGCGCGCAGCCAGCAGGCGCCTGAGCGTCTCGGGCTGCACCAGCGGCACGTCGCCGTAGAGTACCAGCGTGACGTCGTCCGCATCGCCTTCGAGCAGCTGCGGCACCGCCTGCTGCACGGCGTGGCCGGTGCCTTGCTGCGGCTGCTGCAGGGCAAAGCACAGATCGGGTTCGCCCTCGTAATAAGCGCGCACGCGTTCGGCGCCGTGACCCACCACTACCGTGATGCGCGCCGGATCGAGCTGGCGCGCGCTATCGAGGACATGACCCAGCATGGGGCGGCCCGCCAGGGTGTGCAGCACTTTGGGCAGGTCCGATTGCATACGCTTGCCCAGACCGGCGGCAAGGATTACGACATTGAGCATGGAAGACTTGGGGATGAAGCGGAAAGGTCAGGATTGATCGGGGGACGATGCGGCAGCCTTGCGCGGCGCGGCCTGGCGCGGCCCGGTTTTGCGCGCAGCGGACTTGCGCGGACCGGCCTGGCGTGGACCGGCCTTCTTGGGCGCCGGCTTGGGGGCTGCCGCGGCAGCCTGTTCGGTGCCGGGTATGCCGGCGGCCGTGGCCGCGGCGATATTGCTGAACTGCTGCTGCAGCAGGTTCCACCAGGCCGAGGCCGACTGCGCGGCCTCGTCGAACGCCGAGCTCGTCTCCTTGGGCGCCTCGCCGCCCATCGTCGCCGCGGCGGCGGCCATGGGATCCATTGCAGACATCTTGCCGACGAAGGACTTGAGCGTCGTGATGGTGGCGCGCTGCACCTCCATGCCCTGGATGGCGCTGTCGAGCATGGACAGATTCATGCGCAGCCAGCTCTCGACCGAACGCAGTTCGGCGATGCGCCGGTCCAGTTCCTCGACGTCCATGGTCGGCCCCATGGGCAGCACCTGGGAGAAACCGCCCTGGCTCGCCAGGCCGGCCCAGGCCTGGCGCATCATGTCCATGCTAGCCAGGAACGGATTGCCGGACGCATCGGACGGCTGCCCCAGGCCGGGCAGCACGAAAGGATTGGTATGGCTGGAATCGGACATGCTGTCTCCTTGTCTCTTGTTCAGCTGCCGACCGATATTACGCCCGTTTCTGGGACAATGGCGGCATGGACCGCATCACCCTGCCCCAGATCGAAGAGGCCATCAACTACTGGCGCAAGCGCGAACCCTCGCAAGGCGAGGAGTCGCGCCTGTGCCCGCAGGCGGCCGCCCTGGCCGCGCCCTATGCCCTGATGATCATCGGCCATCGGCGCGACATCGGCACCGACGAACTGCCGCCTGCCGCGCTGGCGGCCTACCGGGCCTGGTGCGCCGCCCTGGGCTGAACTCAGCTCTTGAGCAGGATCTTGATGTCGTGCTCCAGGTCGGCGGCGCTGGCATCGTGGTCGACGAGCACGCGCGCCTGGCCCTTGGGGTCGAACAGATAGAACGCGGCCGTGTGATCCATGGTGTAGTCGTCGGCCGCGCCGCTCTTGCCCGGCACCTTGGCGTAGTAGGCCTTGAAAGCCGCCGCGGCCTTGCGGGTTTCCTCGGCCGTGCCGCGCAGGGCCAGAAAACGCGGATCGAACGCGGTCGCATACTGCTTGAGCACCTGGGCCGTATCGCGGTCGGGATCCACCGTGATGAAAAGCACCTGCACCTTGTCGGCATCGGGGCCGAGCTTGTGCATCACGTCGGCCAGTTCGGCCAGCGATGTCGGACACACGTCCGGACACTGGGTGTAGCCGAAGAACACCACCACCACCTTGCCGGCGAAACTGGCCAGCGTGCGCGGCTGGCCGTTGAAGTCGGTGAGGGCCCAGTCCTTGCCCAGGTGGGTGCCCGTGATGTCGCTGCCTTTGAAAGCCGGACCCTTATCGCCGCAGGCGGCCAGCGCCCACGGCATGGACAGCGCCAGGGCGCCCGATGCCGCGAGGCGCAGCGCGCGGCGGCGGCCAGGGGCGGCCGGTTCTTTCGTCGGCTTCATGCGAGCAGCAATCCGATCCAGTGGTCCGCCAGCAGGGCGGCGAACAACAGCGACAAGTACACGATGGAGTAGCGAAACAGGCGGCGCGCCTGCGCGTCGCTGTAATGCCGGTAAAGGCGCCAGGCATGCCGCAGGAACAAACCGCTGAGCACCACTGCGCACAGCAGGTAGGGCCAGCCGTTCATGTGGATGGCATAAGGCAGCAGCGACACGATGAACAAGCCCACGCTGTAGAGCAGGATCTGCAGCTGGGTATGGCGGCGGCCGTGCGTGACCGGCAGCATGGGCAGGCCCGATTTGATGTAATCCTGCTCGCGGTACAGGGCCAGGGCCCAGAAATGCGGCGGCGTCCAGACAAAGATGATGAGCACCAGCAGCCACGCCTGGACCGGCACGGCATGGGCCACGGCCGCCCAGCCCAGCGCCGGCGGCATGGCGCCGGCCAGGCCGCCGATGACGATGTTCTGCGAGGTGTGCGGCTTGAGCAGGACCGTGTAGACGATGGCGTAGCCCACGAACGTGGCGAAGGTCAGCCACATGGTGAGCGGGTTGACCAGCAGGTAGAGCACCAGCATGCCCGCGCCGCCCAGCAGGCCCGAGAGCCCGAGGACCTGGTAGGCCGGGATGGTGCCCTGGGCCGTGGCGCGCCGCGCCGTGCGCGCCATGCGGGCGTCGACTTCCTGCTCGATGAGGCAGTTGATGGCGAAGGCCGCGGCGGCCAGCAGCCAGATGCCCAGCACGCCGTAGACCACGCTGTCCCAGCGCGGCAGGCCGGGCACCGCCAGGAACATGCCGATGACCGCGCAGAAGACGGCCAGTTGCGTGACCCGGGGTTTGGTCAGCACCAGATACTGGCGCAACAGGCCTTGAGAGGATTGAGTGGCGGCGGCGGTCATGATGCCGTTATTTTATCCCTCGGATGTAACAGGCGGTCCGCCGGCCGTGCCCAGGCGCACCAGGATCAGGACCATGACCAGCGTAATGGCCGCAGCGCCGCCCGTGTGCAGCACCGCCACGGCCAGCGGCCACTGGAAAAATATGGTGGTAAGCCCGGTGCACAGCTGCGCCAACAGCAGGCACAGCAGCAGCGTGGCCGGTCCGCGCACCCCCGCTTCGGCGCGCAGCCGCCAGGCCAGGGGCACCAGGTAGATGAAGACCACGAAGGCGAAATTGCGGTGCGTCCAGTGGATGGCCGTCAGCGCCGCCTGGGAAATCGCCTGGCCCGAGGGCAATTCGCCCAGGGCGCGGATCAGCGAGAATCCGTCGCGGAAATCCATGGGAGGCACCCAGGCGCCCTGGCACATGGGAAAGTCCATGCAGGCCAGTGCGGCGTAATTGGTGCTGACCCAGCCGCCAAGCAATATCTGCACCGACAGCAGCAGCAGCCCGACCACCACCCAGGGCCTGAAGCGCCTGGCCGCCGCGGCCAGCGCCAGGTGCGGTTTCTCGCGCGCGGCCAGTGCGGTCAGCAGTCCCAGCACGACCAGGCCTATGGCCAGGTGCGCCGTCACCACCACGGGCATGAGCCGGTGCGTGACCGTCCAGGCGCCGAAGGCGCCCTGCAGGCACACGGCCACCAGGGTCGCCGTGGCCAGCGCCGGCGAGCGGCCCAGGTGGCGGCGATAGCGCCAGGCCATGAAGAGAATGGCGATGATCAGGCAGCCGAGCGTGGCGCCCACATAGCGGTGCACCATCTCGATCCAGGCCTTGGACAGGGAGACCGGCCCATAAGGCATGGCGTGCACCGCCTGATCGATCTCGGACAGCGAGCCCAGGGGCGAAGTGCTGCCGTAGCAGCCCGGCCAGTCGGGACAGCCCAGCCCGGAATCGGTCAGGCGCACGAAGGCGCCGAACATGATCAGGTCCAGCGTCAGGAACCAGGTCAGAAACACCAGTTTGCGGTAAATGCGAGTGATGCGATCCATGCCCGCATTTTTGCATAGGCAGCTGACGCAACGCGGAACGCGGGGCCGGCCGTCGCGCGCCCGCAGCGGGCGCGTGCGGCGGACGCATTAAAATCCGCACCATCATGCATTCCATCCCGCCAGCCCGTCTCATTTCCCTGTACGACACCCTGCGCGCCCGGGCCAGCGAATCGCCGCCCGACGGGTCCTTGCCGCTGGATCTGGCCGGCCATCGCGGCGGCTGGATCGCCCCACCGGCCCAGGCGGCCTTGCGCCAGGCCGGACTGGCCGTCCTCGAGGACGGCATCGTGCTGTTGCTGCCGGGCCGGCAGCCGGGCCCGGAACTGGACGCCGCGCTGGCCCAGGCCGCCCAGGCGCTGCGCCAGGCCGGCTGCCTGGGCCGATGGCGCGACGAATTGCTGGACATACACTCGAACGGCGAGCTGCTGGGCGCGATCGAACGCGCCGCCATGCGCCCCCTGGGCCTGCTGACCCGCGCGGTGCACCTGAACGCCTGGACGCCCGACGGCCGCCTGTGGGTTGCCCGCCGGGCGCTGGACAAAGCCACCGACCCGGGCATGTGGGACACCCTTGTCGGCGGCCTGGTCGGCAGCGGCGAAAGCCTGGACCTGGCCCTGGTGCGCGAATGCGGCGAGGAGGCCGGCCTGGACGCTCCGCAATTGCAAGGCCGTGGCCCGATGCGCACCATCGTGCGCGTGCAGCGCCGTCTGCCCGAGGGCTATCAAGTCGAGGACCTGCTGGCCAGCCGCTGCGTGCTGGCGCCCGACGCGCGGCCGGCCAATCGCGACGGCGAGGTCATGGAAATCGCCGCCATGCCGGTGGACGAGGTCGTCGGCCTGGTGGAGGCGGGCGAATTCACGCTGGAAGCCGCCCTGGTCATCGTCGAGGAATTGCTGCGCGCGGCCTGAGGACCTCGCGCAGCCGCGCGGACCCAGGCCTGCCGGTACCGGCAGCTTCTAGGTCGCAGCGCCGTCCGGCGAGGGCTGCTGCGAGAACTGCTTCCACACCTCGATGGCGCGCATGCGCTGTTTGGCCACCACCTCGATGCGCCCGCGCAGATCCGCATCCTGGCGCAGCAGCGCGTCGAAGTCCCGCGCCGACAGCATCAGCAGCTTGCTGTAGCCCAGCGAGGTCACCCTGGGCGTGACCTGAGTTTCGCCCAGCAGGGCGAGTTCGCCGAAGAACTCGCCGCTGCCCAGCTCCACCGCCGTGCCGTCCGGCAGGTGCACGGCCACGGCGCCCGAGGCCACGAAGCACATGGCTGCGCCGTAGCTGCCGGGCTCCAGAATGGGTTGGTCCGGCAAAGCCAGGCGCGGCCGCAGCAGGCGGCCGATGGCGCGCAGCGATTCGGCGCTCAGGCCTTCGAACAGCGGCACCCGCTTGATCAGGTCGGCCGCGCCCATTTCCATGTCCAGCTGCGGATGGCGGTCGATGTGCTGCCAGCGGCTGGCCAATTGGTTCATCAGGTCGGCGTAGACTTCGCCGCCGATCAGGAATTGATCCAGCATGACGCGGTAGCGCCGGCGCTCGAGCTCGCGGGCCACCCGGCCCAGATAGCTTTCCTGCAGCCACTGCGCATAGGACGGATATTGCAGATTGAGCGCCTGCATGGCGTTCTCGACCAGGCTCAGGCGGCGCTGGTGGATGTCGACGATGCGCTGGGCCACCTCCTCGCCCAGTAGCGGCCCGAGCTCGTCGTGCGCGAACTTGATGAGCTGCTGCGCCACCGAGCGCTTGGTCATCAGCGCGGCAAAGCGCTGCGCCAGTTCGCGCGCGAGCCAGCCCTGCCAGCCGAACAGATCGTACATGCGCAAGGCAATGCGAAAACCGCGGCCGTAGCGCACATCGGCTTCGATGGCCGCCTGCATGCCCTGCAGACCATGCGAACGGATCGAATCCTCCAGCCGCTCGGCGCGCGCCAGCAGGTTCTCGGCCATGCGCCAGTCGACGATCTGCGCCTTGAGGATGTCGAAGAACATTTCCTGCTCGCGCTGCGCCACCGCGGCCAGGCCCACCAGCACACGCTGCTCCACGGTCAGCTGGGCCGCCTGCGCGTCCTGCACGCTGGCCAGGCTGGCGTCGAACACGGCGTGGATGCGTCCGCTGGCCTCGCTGCCGATATGGTCCGTGCGCGCGATCTCGTCGGTGCGCTCCTGCAGGTCCTCGAGCGCGAGGATGAGCGCCTGGTTGCGCAGGCTGCGTTCCATGGGCGTAAGCTGGTTCAGGCCCAGCATGCCGATCAGCCAGCGCAGCGTCGTGCCGTTGATGAAGAGCGTCATCAGCACGAAGCCGGTGGTGGCCACGCCCACGAACTGCCGTACCGATTCGGGAATGGCGTCCTTCTCGATCACCGCAAGCGCCAGCGCCAGCGATACGGCGCCGCGCAGACCGCCCCACAGCATCACGGCCTTGTACGACTTGCTGACCCGGGCGCTCATGCGCATCACGCGCAGCAGCGGCAGCAGGCCGAACACCACGACGGCGCGCGCCGCCAGCGTGGCGACGAACACCACCAGCACCATGCTCAACTCGAGCCAGCCGGCATGGGCCATCATGCGCGGGATCAGCATCGAGGCGAACAGGAAGATCAGCGAATTGGCCCAGAATCCGAACTGTTCCCAGGCCAGGGCCAGGTGCTCGAAGGTGCCCGGAGACATGCGCGTGCGGCCCGTGGACCCCACCACCAGGCCGGCGATGACCGTGGCCACCACGCCCGATACGCCCAGGTAGTGCTCCGGGATGTAGAAGGAAAGATAGGCCAGGCTGAGCGTGAGCGTGATCTCGGCCGTGGGAAAGCCGCGCAGCAGCGCGAACAGCCAGCAGGCCGCGCGCCCCATGACGTAGCCGGCCAGCCCGCCGCCCAGGAAGGTGAACAGGAAGGCGCCCAGCACACCGTTCACCGACAGCTGGCCGTGTCCCATCGCGCCGCTGGACAACGCCGCCACCAGCACCGAGTACAGGGCGATCGATGCCGCGTCGTTGAGCAGGCTCTCGCCTTCGATCAGCGTGGTCAGCCGCTTGGGCGCGCCCACTTCCCGAAAGATGCTCACCACGGCCACCGGGTCGGTCGTGGCGACGATGGCCCCCAGCAGCAGGCAGGCGATGATCCCGTAGCTGGAGGCGGCATTCAGGGTCAGGCCGACCACGATGGTGCAGACCACCACCGCCACGATCGCCATCAGCAGAATGGGTCCCAGGTCGTCCATCAGGCGGCGCACGTTCATCGACAGCGAGGTCTCGAACAGCAGCACCGGCAGGAACACCATGAGGAAGGTGTCGGACGAAATCTCGAAGTGGTCGATGGTCGCGAGCAGGTCGCCCAGCACCGGCGGCACCCACCCGTGCCAGTGCATGAGGATGCCGAGCAGACAGCCGACGATGGCCAGCAGCACGGAATACGGCAGCTTGAGCCGGGCTGCCAGGGGCGGCATGAAGCAGACCAGCGTGAGCAGGCCGGCAATGCCGAAGACGATCAGGCCGACGTCCATGCGCCTCAAGGCTCCTTGTCTATGCGAGCCTCAAGGATAGCGGGTTTTCAGAAACGCCAAAGGCGCCGGCAAGCGGCGCCTTTGGCGTATTGGGCGTTGCGAGGATCAGGCCGGCGCGAGGGCGCCGCGCATCTTCTTGAGCGCGGCCGCCTCGATCTGGCGGATGCGCTCGGCCGACACGCCGAACTCCGCAGCCAGGTCGTGCAGCGTCAGGCCGCCGTCGTCCTGCAGCCAGCGCGCCTCGATGATGCGGCGCGAGCGCGCATCCAGGCCTTCGAGGGCCTGGGTCAGCCCCTCGCCCTCCAGGGCGGCGCGGGCCTGGCGGGCCAGCACGCGCGTGGGTTCTTCCCGGCCTTCGTCGGACAGGTAGGCGATGGGCGCGAAGCTGTCCTCGTCCTCGTCCTGGCCTTCCAGCGCCAGGTCGCGGCCGGACAGGCGCACTTCCATTTCGCGCACGTCTTCGCGGCGCACGCTCAGCTGGTCGGCGATCTGGTCGACCTGGTCGGAGGCCAGCGTCTGGCCGTCGGGCCGCATGCTGCGCAAGTTGAAGAACAGCTTGCGCTGAGCCTTGGTGGTGGCCACCTTGACCATGCGCCAATTGCGCACGATGTATTCGTGGATCTCGGCCTTGATCCAGTGCACGGCGAAGGACACCAGGCGCACGCCGCGCTCGGGATCGAAGCGCTTGACGGCCTTCATCAGGCCGACATTGCCTTCCTGGATGAGATCGGCGTGCGGCAGGCCGTAGCCCAGGTATTGACGCGCCACCGACACCACCAGCCGCAGGTGCGACAGAATGAGCTCGCGCGCGGCCTCCAGATCGTCGTGATCGCGCAGGCGGCGGGCAAGGTCGGTCTCGCGCTCAGCGCTGAGCACCGGCAGGCGGTTGACCGTCGAGATGTAGGCATCGATCGTGCCGAGCGCGCCCGGGTTGGCCACAGCCAACGCCAGCGCGTTGGGCAGGGCCGTCGCGGTACTGGCTGCTTTCATGGCGTGGCCTCCTGAAGATGGGAAAGAAGCATGCAGAGAATGTTAGCACTCTACTTTATCGAGTGCTAATTGGACCCCTCCGGCGTGTAGGAGTTCCCTGCTGGGTCGGCTTTTTCCCGCCGCGCGGGGGCGCTTTTGCAGCGCGCTGTTACGCCTGCGCACGATTTGCCCCCGGATAGCCATCGACGAAGGCGGCACTATTTAATATAGTGAGCCCAACCCTCTTGCGTCCCCTTGCAAGGCTAGATCCCATGGCTCGTCTGCCCCGACTGTATGCTCCCGGGCTGCCCCAATTGGTGCAGGCCAGTTTCGTCCAGCCATTGGCGGCGCCGGGCCAGCCCGCGCCGCAGGACATCTTCAACCAGCTTGTCGCCTGGCTGGGCGATTCGGCCCAGCGCCACAAAGTGGCCGTGCACGGCTGGGTCCTGGCCACCGACCGCATCCTGCTTCTGGCCACGCCGGCCGACGAGTCCGGCCTGCCGCGCCTGATGCAGACCCTGGGCCGCAACCTGGCGGCCCGCCTGCGCGGCGGCCGGGTCTTTGCCGGCCGCTACCGCTCGGCCCTGCTCGAACCGCACGCCTGGGTGCTGCGCGCCCAGATCTGGCTCGAAACCTATCCTGTGCGCAACGGCGGTGCTTCCGACCCCGATTCCTGGCCCTGGTCCTCGGCCGGCAGCCACACCGGCGCCAGCCACCAGACGCCCGCGCCGTCATGGCAGACGGACCACGCCGATTACTGGGCCTGCGGCAACACGCCCTTCGACCGCCAGGCCAATTACCGCAAGCTACTGCAGGATGGCCTCTCGCGCGACGAGTCCCAGCGCATCGAGCAGGCCGTCTCGGGCCAATGGGCGCTCGGCGGCCCGGCCTTCATTTCCGGCCTGGCACACACCGCCAGCCGCCGTGTCTCGCCCGGCCATCGCGGCCGTCCCCGCAAGAAACCGCTGTCCGCCACGCCTCCCGGCACGGCTGCGTCCTGAGCCCCTTGCCGTCAAATGCGTCACCCGAAACATTTTGCCGCCGCCTGCGCCGCCGTCCTTTCCCTGATCCTGGCAGGCACTGCCCACGCCCAGGACGCCCTGGCGCGCGCCAAGGCCGCCGGCGTGCTGCACATCGCCACCGAAGAGCAGTTCCCGCCCTACGATTTCATCCAGGACGGCAAGCACGCGGGTTTCAACGTCGACCTGTTCGCGCAGATCGGCCAGAAGCTGGGCTTGAAGATCGACTGGACCGACCGCCCCTGGCCCAGGATCATGCTGGGCCTGCAATCGAAGAAATACGACCTCGCCGGCGGTCCGGCTCCGATCACGGCCGACCTCGCCAAGACCTTCCGCTTCCTGCCGCCTGTCTCCAGCGCCCAGACCATGATCGAGATCCGCAAGGGCGAAACCGGCCTGGCCAAGCCTGCGGACATCGCCGGCAAAAAGATCGGCGCGCAGCGCGGCTCGTTCGCCCTGGCCGAGCTCCTGAAATTCAACGCCACCCTGCCCAGGCCTGCCAACATCGTCGAATATGCCGACAATCGCCTGGCCAATGCCGATCTCAAGACTGGCCGCCTGGACGGCGTGGCCATCGCCGCCAACGACGCCATGGAAGTCCTGCGGCGCAACCCCGGCGTCTTCGGCGTGGTCCAGCCCGGCTTCGGCACCCGGGTCTACTACGGCTACATGATGCGCGACGACGAGGATTCCCGATCGCTGTTCGATGCCATCTCGACCGCCATGCGCGAACTCACCCTGCAGGGCAAGCTCGCGGAACTGCAGACCAAGTGGTTCGGCGGAGCCATCACCGTACCCGCCACGGCACCCAAGCCCGCGCAGTAGCACCTCGCCGGCCGGCCCAAAATAAAACGGGGCCACATAAAAGCACAAAACTGCCTTTCCCCCTTCATCCCAGAAGGGGGTGGGTGTCATCGTATTGATTTTAAATAAATATTCAATGTCCCCATTTTTTATTTGGATCTTATTACCAATCTGAAATATAGGGACATACCCTTTTTATTGCACTTGCACATCAAACTTCGGCGCGCTATCTTCCCTCCACTGTTCTTACAACAATTCCCGCAGTCCCCACGCGGAGCGCGCCATGCCCCCTATTTCGCCCCCCCTCTCCCGCCATGCCGACGTGCCGGCCGCGCCTAAGCCGGCTGCGCCCATCGATGCCAGCCGCATCGGGCTGCCAGCGGCCCAGGGCCTATACCACCCCGCCAACGAACATGACGCCTGCGGCGTGGGCTTCGTCGCCCATATAAAGGGACACAAGAGCCACACCATCATCCAGCAGGGCCTGAAGATCCTGGAAAACCTGGACCACCGCGGCGCAGTCGGCGCCGACAAGCTCATGGGCGACGGCGCGGGCATTCTGATCCAGATCCCCGACCAGCTTTATCGCGAGGAAATGGCGCAGCGCGGCATCGTCCTGCCGCAGCCGGGCGAATACGGCGTGGCCATGGTCTTCCTGCCCAAGGAAACCGCCTCGCGCCTGGCCTGCGAACAGGAGCTCGAGCGCTCCGTGCGCGCCGAAGGCCAGATCGTGCTGGGCTGGCGCGACGTGCCGGTGGACACCGACATGCCCATGTCGCCGGCCGTGCGCGCCGTCGAGCCGATCATCCGCCAGCTCTTCATCGGCCGCGGCCCCGACGTCATGGTGCCGGACGCGCTGGAACGCAAGCTCTACGTCATCCGCAAGACCGCCAGCCACGCCATCCAGGCCATGCACCTGGCCCACGGCAAGGAATACTTCGTGCCCTCGGCCTCGGTGCGCACCGTGGTCTACAAGGGCCTGCTGCTGGCCGACCAGGTCGGCCGCTACTACCGCGACCTGGCCGATCCGCGTACCGTCTCGGCCCTGGCCCTGGTGCACCAGCGCTTCTCGACCAACACCTTCCCGGCCTGGCCGCTGGCCCACCCCTACCGCATGATCGCCCACAACGGCGAGATCAACACGGTCAAGGGCAACTTCAACTGGCTGCGCGCGCGCGAAGGCATGATGCAGTCGGCCGTGCTGGGCGACGACCTCAAAAAGCTCTACCCCATCGTCTATGAGGGCCAGTCCGACACGGCGACGTTCGACAACTGCCTGGAACTGCTGGTCAATTCCGGCTACGCGCTCTCGCATGCCGTGATGATGATGATCCCCGAGGCGTGGGAGCAGCACACCCAGATGGACGCCAGCCGCCGCGCCTTCTACGAATACCACGCGGCCATGATGGAGCCCTGGGACGGCCCGGCGGCCATCGCCTTCACCGACGGACGCCAGATCGGCGCCACGCTGGACCGCAACGGCCTGCGCCCCGCCCGCTACCTGGTCACCGACGACGATATGGTCATCCTGGCCTCCGAGGCCGGCACCCTGCCCATCCCCGAGCACCGCATCACCAAGAAGTGGCGCCTGCAGCCGGGCAAGATGTTCCTTATCGACCTGGAGCAGGGCCGCATCATCGACGACGCCGAGGTCAAGGCGCAGCTGGCCAACAGCCGCCCGTACCGCCAGTGGATCGACCGCCTGCAGGTCAAGCTCGACTCGCTGCCTGCGCAGCAGAATGCCGTCTCGCCCGCCACGCAGACCAGCGTGTCGCTGCTGGATCGCCAGCAGGCCTTTGGCTGGACCCAGGAAGACTACAAGTTCATCCTCGAGCCCATGGCCGCCACGGGCGAGGAAATCATCGGATCCATGGGCAACGACGCGCCGCTGGCCGTGCTGTCGAACCGGCCCAAGCCTTTCTACAACTACTTTCGCCAGCTGTTCGCGCAGGTCACCAACCCGCCCATCGATCCGATCCGCGAACAAATGGTGATGTCGCTGGTGTCCTTCATCGGGCCCAAGCCCAATCTGCTGGACATCAACAACGTCAACCCGCCGCTGCGCCTTGAGATCGCGCAACCCGTGCTGGATTTCGCCGACATGGCGCAGATCCGCGGCATCGAGCAGATCACCGGCCAGAAATTCCGCAGCTTCGAGCTGGACATCACCTATCCGGCCGCCTGGGGCTCCGAAGGCATCGAGGCCCGCGTGGCCGCGCTGTGCGCACGCGCCGTCGA
Organism: Bordetella sp.; assembly: GCA_027450125.1. GTDB lineage: Bacteria > Pseudomonadota > Gammaproteobacteria > Burkholderiales > Burkholderiaceae_B > Bordetella. The sequence continues at coordinate 14,860 of DAIDKG010000190.1, forward strand.
CGCGGTCAAGAGCGGCTACAACATCCTGATCGTGTCCGACCGCCTGGTCGACGGCGAGCGCGTGGCCATCCCCGCGCTGCTGGCCGTCTCCGCCGTGCACCAGCACCTGATCCGCGCAGGCCTGCGCACCGCCACCGGCCTGGTGGTGGAAACCGGCTCGGCGCGCGAGGTGCACCACTTCGCGCTCCTGGGCGGCTACGGCGCCGAAGCCATCCATCCCTACCTTGCGCTGGAATCGCTGGGCAAGATGCCCGAGCCCGCCAAGGCCGTGAAGAACTACATCAAGGCCATCGGCAAGGGCCTGAACAAGGTCATGTCCAAGATGGGCATCTCGACCTACATGTCGTATTGCGGGGCGCAGATCTTCGAAGCCGTGGGCCTGCAGCGCAGCCTGGTCGACAAGTACTTCACCGGCACCGCTTCCAACATCGAGGGCATCGGCATCTTCGAGGTGGCCGAGGAAGCCCTGCGCCTGCACCGCGCCGCCTTCGGCAACGATCCCGTGCTGGCTCAGGACCTGGACGCAGGCGGCGAATACGCCTTCCGCATCCGCGGCGAAGAGCACATGTGGACGCCGGACTCCATTGCCAAGCTGCAGCACTCGGCGCGCGCCAACAACTTCCAGACCTACAAAGAGTACGCGCAGATCATCAATGACCAGAGCAAGCGCCACATGACGCTGCGCGGTCTGTTCGAGTTCAAGATCGACCCGTCCAAGGCCATCCCGCTCGAGCAGGTCGA
>DAIDKG010000191.1 GCA_027450125.1 Bordetella sp.
GGCCGTCGCGCTGGCTGTCGTAGGGGCGCGGCGAGAGCTCGGGCGCGTCGTTGCGCAGGCTGGTGGCGTAAAGCGCATCGAAGACGATGGCCTCGCTGGGGCAGAGCTCTTCGGCGCCGCCGGCCAGCATGAGCGCCTGGCGGCCGTAGCGTATGGCTTCGTAGGCGTAGCCGATGCCCTGGCTGCCTGAGGTGCAGGCGCTGGAGGTGGGGATGATGCGGCCCTTCAGGCCGAAGAAGATGCCGATGTTGGCCGCGGTGGTGTGCGGCATCATGCGCACGTAGGAATTGGCGTTCAGGTCGTCCGTGACGCCGTTGAGCAGCATGTTGCCGAAGGCTCGGATTTCCGCGGTGCTGCCCGTGGACGAGCCGCAGGCCACGCCCATGCGGCCGTCGGCAATGCCAGGGTCCTGGAGCAGGCCCGCATCGGACAGCGCGCGTTCGGCCGCGTAGACGGACAGCTGCGAGACGCGCCCCATGCTGCGCAGCTGCTTGCGCGTCCAGTGGCCCGGAACCTCGAATTCGGGGATGGGCGCCGCCAGGCGCGTATTGAGTTCGGCATAGCGGTCCCAGTCGGACATGACACGCACGGCGTTGCGGCCGGCGTCGAAGGCGGCTGCGATCGACGGCCAGTCCTGCCCCAGGGCGCAGATGCCGCCCATGCCGGTGACGACGACGCGCTGCATCAGCATAGCCCTCCGTTGACCGACAGCACCTGGCGGGTGATGTAGGCGGCGCCGGGCGACATAAGGAAGGCGACGGCCGCGGCGACCTCTTCGGGCCGGCCCATGCGCTGGGCGGGAATGGCTTTGAGAATTTCGTCCACGGGGACATTGTCGTCGATCATGTCGGTTTCGATCAGTCCCGGGGCCACGCAATTGACGGTTATCTGCCGTTTGGCCAGTTCGACCGCCAGCGACTTGGCCGCGGCGATGATGCCTGCCGTGGATGCGCTGTAGTTGGCCTGGCCGCGGTTGCCGGTCAACCCCGACACCGAGGCGATGCAGACAATGCGGCCGGGCGCGCGCCGCCGCACCATGGGCATGGCCAGCGGATGCAGCACATTGTAGAAACCGTCCAGGTTGGTGCGCAAAACCCGGTCCCAGTCCTCGCCGCTGAGCGCGGGAAAGGCGGCGTCGCGGGCCAGGCCGGCGTTCAGGACGACGCCGTAGTAGGCGCCGTGCGCGTCGATGTCGGCCTCCAGTACCTGCCTGCATTGTGCGCGGTCGGCCAGGTCGAAGCTGAGTATGCGGGCCTGCCGGCCCAGGCCGAGGATTTCATCGCGCACGGCTTGCGCCTGGTCCAGCCGGCTGCGGCAATGCAGGACCAGGTCGTGGCCGGCTGCCGCGAGCGCCAGGGCGATGGCGCGGCCGATGCCGCGGCTGGATCCGGTGACCAGGACGGTGGAAGTGCTCATGCGGGGGCGGTTTCCTGTGTGTAGCGCGAAATATCGTCGGGTTGATAGACGTTCAGGCGGGCCTGCGCGATCTGGCGCGCACCTTCCTGGATGCTGCCCTGGAAGACGCCCATGCCGGCATTGTCCTGCAGCGTGCGCTCGATATGGACGGTCAGCACCGCGCCGGGCGCGAAGGCATCGACCCGGCACTCATATTGCCGCGTGCCCAGCAGGAAGCCCATCCGCACCGGCCTTCCCGTCACCAGAGCCTGCCAGCCGGACCAGGCGGCAACGGCCTGGGCCAGGATTTCCAGGCCGATCCAGGGCGGCAGGCTGCCATCGGCCTGATTGAACAGACCGGGCCGCGTCAGACCGGGCCGCGCCGGGTTGGGCTTCACGGTGGTGCGCGCCGTCAGGGCATCGTCGTCGCAGAACAGGATCTCGTCGAGCAGCACGATATTGCCGGAGTGCGGCAGCAGCTCGGATGCGCGCATGGGCAGCGCAGCCAGGTCCGGCTTCATGGCGCTGCTCCCAGGATGAGGCTGGCATTGTTGCCGCCGAAGGCGAAGGAGTTGCTCATGGCGACGCGGCGTCTGCCCGGAGCATAGGCCTGTCCCGCGCCGCTGAAATCGAGCGCGGGCAGGTCCGGGTCGCGCTGGCCGTCCCAGATGTGCGGGGGCAGCGGGCGGTCGGCGTAGTCGGACGAAAGGGTGATCCAGGCCAGCGCGGCCTCCAGTGCGCCTGCAGCGCCCAGGGCATGTCCTGTCATCGGCTTGGTCGAGGCGCAGGGTACGCCGCGACCCGCAAAGACGGTCTGCATGGCCATGCTTTCCATGGCGTCGTTCAGTTCGGTGCCGGTACCGTGCAGATTGACCCACCCGATGTCGGCGGGCTGCAGCCCGGCCTCGTTCAGCGCTGCCTGCATGGCCTGCCGCGCTCCCCGGCCGCCCGGCTCGGGCGAGGACATGTGCCAGGCATCCGAGCTTGCGCCTGCGCCCAGCAGCGCCACGCCGCAGCCGTCCGGCGCCTCGCGCTCCATGAGAAAGAGCGCGGCGGCTTCGCCGATGGATATGCCCTTGCGCGCCGCGGAGAAGGGGTTGCAGAGCGCATCGCTGATCGCGCCCAGCGAGGCGAATCCGCGCAAGGTGAAGCGGCACAGGCTGTCGGCGCCGCCGCAGACGACCGCGTCGCAAAAGCCCATGCGCAGCAGCGCGCGCGCGGTCATGAGGGCGCGCGCGCTGGAGGTGCAGGCGGTGGAGATGGTCTGCGCCGGCCCGGTGCTGCCCAGCCATTCGGCCAGGAAGGCCGCGGGCGCCGACAGCACCTGGCGGCGATAGTCGTAGCCGGTCGGCCAGCGCCCGGTGTCGCGCAGTGCGGCGAAGGCAGGTGCGCTGTCGTTGATGCCGGACGTGCTGGTGCCCAGCACGATGCCCACGCGGTGCGGACCGTGGCGCGCCACCGCCCGGCGCAGCAAGGGCTCGATCTGCACGGCAGCGGCCAGCAACAGCCGGTTGTTATGGCTGCGCTGATGCGGCGCGAGATCGTCGGGCCATCCGGGCAGCGGGCCGGCGCAGGGGCCCACTACCACGGTGCGACCGTGGATCCAGGCGTCGCTGGCCTGCATGCCCGAGGTGTCTGCGGCATAGAGCCGCTGCGCGACTTGCGCAACGCCGTTACCCAGCGCGCAGACTACGCCGGGGCGGCTGAGCCAGGTCGCGGACGTACGGGCGCTCATGGCTGGCCCCTCAACGGCGAGACCAGCCAGCTCGTGCCGTCGGACTGCGTAATCGTGAAGGCGTTGCGCGGCGCGGGCGCGGCGGGCCATGCGACCGTCCAGCGCGGCGCGCAGTCGCTGCCGCCGCTGCCCAGGAACAGGCGCACGCGGCGCCCGTCCGGCAGCGTCTGCGCGCGCCAGGCATCTGGCCCGTAGGCGGCATCGAGCTGGTCCTGCGGCATCCAGGCGAAGATCAATTCCGCGAACAGGGCGCGGGCAGCCGCATTGGGCGGCAGCAGCCCCTCGCTGCGCCATTGCCCGTTTTGCAGCAGCTGGCGCGCCAGGGGCACGCCCAGCGGGTCGAAGAGCGACCAGCGGCTGGCCGGACCTATCTGCTGGACCACGAGCATGCGGTCCAGGCTGGGCTGGCCCGCGGCGCGCTCGATGACGTGGATCCGGCGCGGCAGGCCCAGGTCCGCCTCGTGCCTGGGCACAGGCGGCGCGCTGGAGCAGGCGGCCAGCAGCAGCGCGAGCAGGGGCAGTGCCTTGCGCGCCCGGAGAAAGAAGAGGGGCGTTTTCATGAGGTGGCGATGGATGTGCGGCAGACCTCGGCCAGCATGCGCAGGCGGCGCACGGGATCGGCCACGAAGGGGTTGCGGGTATCCCAGGCATAGCCGGCGAGAATGGAACTGATCATGCGCTTGATCTCGGGCTGGGCCTGCTCGTAGAACACCACGTCCTGGAAAACGCCGTCGTACCACCCGTTGACGTAGGCGCGGAAGGTCTCCACGCCCACCATCAGCGGCTGGGCGAACTCGGTGTCCCAGTCGACCGCCTCGCCTCGCAGTTGGCGGTGCAGGGCGTCGGCGGCCAGCTTGGACGACTTGAGCGCGATCGTGACGCCGGAGGAAAAGACCGGGTCGAGGAATTCGGCGGCGTTGCCCAGCAGGGCGAAGGACGGGCCGTGCAGGCGCTTTACCGCGGCGCAGTAGCCGCCGATGGCGCTGGCCGGCGTGTCCCAGACCGCATCGCGCAGCACCCGGGCCAGGTTGGGGGCGGCATGGACCCATTGCTTGAGCAGATCGTCCGGCGGGATCGAGGGCTGATCGAGCAGCGCCGCCTCGCCGACCACGCCCAGCGAGCAGCGGCCGTTGGAGAAGGGGATCAGCCAGTACCAGATGCCGCGCTGCTGCGGATGCACGGTGATGAGGATTTTCTCCCGGTCGAATCCGCCATCCGCGATGCGGTCTTCGACATGAGTGAAGATGGCCTTGCGCGGGGGCATGTCGATGGGGCGCTCCAGGTCCAGCAGGCGCGCCAGGACACGGCCATAGCCGCTGGCATCGAGCACGAAGCGGGCCTGGATCCGCCTGGTTTCGCCGCTGGCCAGGTCGCGCACCTGCAGCCGAGCGCCCCCGGCGGTGAAATCGCCTGCCGTCACCTCCTGCCGAAAGCGCACCTCCACGCCCTGGCGGGCCGCGTCGTCGGCCAGTATCTGGTCGAAGCGGGCGCGCTGCACCTGGAAAGTGGCGCCGGGGCCGGGGCTGAATTTCTCGCGGAAATCGAAATGCGTGTAATGCTCGCCCCAGGCGAAAGCGGCGCCGTTCTTGGTCTGGAAGCCCACCGCCTGGACGGCGGGCATCATGCCGGCCTCTTCGAGGATTTCCAGGCAGTGCGCCAGCAGGCTTTCGCCGATGGAAAAGCGCGGAAAGGCCTGGCGCTCCAATACGAGCACGTCGTGGCCTTTGCGCCTGAGCAGCGCGGCGGCGACGGCGCCTGCCGGACCGGCGCCTACGACGACGACTTCACGCGATTCCATCGGATGCGGATTCCTTGTTCGAGAAGGTGAGCCAGGGGGCAATCAACAGGCAGAAGACGATGCCCAGCGCCACGGTCAGGCCGAAGCTGGCGATGGCCGGCGTGCTGCTGAAAGCGAGCAGGCCGAAGGAAAACAAGGTGCAGCTCGCGGCCAGCGCGATGCCCACCAGGCAGGCTTGCGGGCCGGCGATGCGCTCGTAGATGAAGACGGCGTAGTCCACGCCGATCGCCGAAACCAGCAGCAGGCCGAAAATGCTGAACAGCGTGAGCGGGCAGCCCAGATAGCCCAGCGCGGCGAGCGTGCAGCAGGTTGCGGCCAGCGGCACGGCCAGGATGCGCCAGGCGGCGTGCCGCCCCAAGGTGGCCAGCAGGATCAGCGCGGCCAGGACGTAGGAGGCCAGCTTGAGCAGCGCGGCCTCGACGCGAGTGGTGGTGAACATGCGGTTCAATTCGCTGTTCTGGTCGACCAGCGTCACGCCGAGAATGCCGGCCGCGACCCCGGCCAGCACGGCCGCGTCGGGCAAGCCCTGCAGCGTGACGATGCCGGCCGATTGCCCGTCGTGCCGTCCCAGCCAGAGACCGCGCCAGGCTTGGGCCTGAGGTCCGGCCAGCGCCGTTTCGATGTCCATTGCGGGCAGGGCGGCCAGCGTCCTGAGTTCGGCCTGGACGGCTGCGACGGGAATGCCGGCCTGCTCGAAGGCCTCCCAGGGCCGGTCCTGCGCCGCGAGCTCTGCCAGGCGCGATTGCGTCTGCCGTTGCCGGGCGATAGGCGCGACCAACTGGCTCAGCGACAGGTAGGAGGCCAGTTCGTGCCTGGCCTTCAGCCGGTCCAGCGCGGCATCGACCCGGGACGTGCGGCGCAGCAGTTCATCGTCGTTGCCGGCCCGCACCAGGAAGAACTGGCTGGTGGGCATGAAACCGGTGATCTCGCCGATCTCGCGCGCCTGCTGCAGCAGCGGCGCGGGCAGGGCCAGCCATTGGCGCAGGTCGTCGTGCAGGTCCAGCCGCGCGATGCCGCCGGCGCAGAGCAGGGCGCCGGCAAGCACGATGGTCCGGCACGCCGCGCGCCGGCCGCGCAGGGCGCGGATCGCGGCCAGCAGTGTGTCGGCCCAGCGGGCCAGCGCCGGCTGGGGCCGGGGCTGCCAGCGCGCGAACCAGGCGGGCATCTGGCAGACCGTGCAGGCATAGGCGCCCAGCAGGCCCGCGGTGGAAAAGACGGAAATCTGCGTCAGCGCGGGAAAGGGCGTGAAGGCCAGTGCGACGTAGCCCACCAGGCTTGCGGCCAGGCTGATGGTCAGGCCCGGCAGCACGCGGCGCATGACCGGCCAGGCCTGCCAGTTGGCGATGCCGTAGCTCTTGCCCAACCAATGCATGGGAAAGTCGACGACGAAGCCGATCAGGCTGGCTCCCACGACCAGGGTCAGCACGTGGATCTGGCCGAAGACCGCGACACAGGCGACGAAACCGGCCAGAAAACCCGCCGCGGCGGGCACGAAGGCCAGGAGCGCCCGCCAGCGCCGCAGCGCCAGGAGCAGCACCAGTACGATGCCCAGCACCGAACCTGCGCCGATGAGGCTGCTTTCGCGCACGGCCTGGCGCCGGCCGGCGTCGGCGAACAGGGCGCCGCCGGTCACGAGCAGCCTGGCCTGGTGCGCTTGCAGATCCTGCCGGGCCTGGCGCATCAGCGCCGCGACTTTGCGCGGGCTCGTCTGGTCGAAGGCGTTGCCGACCGTATCGGCGCGCACCAGGACCCAGGTCCAGCCGCCGCGTTCGGCCTGCAGCGTGCCGCTGGCCGGGTCGAATTGCACGGCGCCGCCGGGACTGAGCGCGTCCTGGATGCGGCGCGTCAGGCCCAGCCAGTCCTGGTCCAGGGGTATCAGGCCCCCGGCCGAGAATGGGTCGGCGATCTCGCGCGCCCGGCGCGCCGCATAGGCGGCGGGGTCGTTTTCCAGCAGTCGCCTGTCGGCGGCAGGCAACATGGCCACGCGGCCGGCGAGCAGGGCGGCCCGTACGGCGGCCAGATCAGGACTGTAGTCGGTCTGCACCCGCGCGAAGAGATGGCTGGTCGTCATGCGCGCGCCCAACGCCCGCGCCTGGGCGACCGCGTTCTCGCGCTTGCGTGCGCCGACCAGGGCGATCAACTGGCGGGTCAACGGCTCCTGCACGCGGGCCTGGGCCTGACGCTGCAAGGCGTCGCCGCGGGTGGGCGGGAGCAGCGACAGCAGGTCGGACGAGACGGGCCAGCCGTGCCGGCACTGCCATGCGCCCAGGCACAGCAGGATCAGCAGGCCGAGCTGGAACAGCCGCGGCAGCAGGCGGTCATTGCGCGTAGGCACGCTGCTCCTCGGCGTTGAGTTGCCGGGCCGCCTGCAGGTCCTGCAGTTGCAGCACCGTGCGATCGCCCTGGGTTTCGCGCAGTTCGATGCGCCGCACCAGCGTATCGCCCTGGATCACGATGGCATCGAAGACCTGGCTCAGCAGCGCCGAGCTGGGCTTCATGGTCATGGTCCAGTCCTGGGCGTCGCCGGCGAGCGATATGTCGAAATTTTCCTGCAGCCCGTGCGTGTCGCCGGCCAGCACCGCCAGGAAGATGCCGGTCTCGCGGCTTGCGCCCATCTGCTGGGGCAGCGCCTGCCATTGTCCTTGCGCATCGCGCTTGGCGATGCCTTGCGGGGTGATGCGCAGGTCCTGTGCAAAAGGGCTGGTCAGCTGCCACAGCAGGCCCTTGCCCTGCGCCAGCGTGAAATCGCCGCGGCTGGTCAGGGGCTGGGGCAGGGCGCGGAGGAATTTCTGCTGCACGAAGCTGCCCCGCACGATGGGGGTGGCGCGCAACTGCGCCTGCAACTGGTCGAGCCCGAAAGCGCCGGCCGCGCAGGGAGCGAGCGCGAACAGGGCGAGGATCATCCATCGTTTCATCATGCGGTCTTCCGGGTGTTCAGGGCGGTTTCCACGGCGCGTATCAAGCCGGCGGGCGACACCAGCTGCATTTCGCGCGTGGCGATGTGCACGGCGATCTGGGTCGTCGTGGCTCGGGTCAGCCGCGTACCTGTGGCGGCGTCGGTGAGCAGGTAATTGATCATCAGGCGGTTCTGCCACTCCACCAGTTCGGCGCGCACCGCGACCAGCTGGCCGAAACGGGCCGGCTGGGCGTAGCGGATATGCAGGTCGATGACGGGCCAGGCATAGCCGTCCGCGCGCATGGCGTCGTAGTTGTAGCCGATATCGTCGAGCAGGGCGCAGCGCGCCTCTTCCAGGTACTTGGCGTAATGGCCGTGCCAGGCCACGTGCAGGGTGTCGACATCGTAGAAGGGCACTTTGATCCGGACTTCGGCGCCCAGGTGTCCACGCTTACGCATGATCTTTCCAGAAAGGGTAGAAATTGAACCACTGCAGCGGCGACTGCCGGCAGGCCAGGGCGAGTTCGTCGGCGTAGCCCTGCGCCATGCGCCGGATGGTGTCGTCACGGGTGGCGCGCGTCCAGGCGAGGCCGGTGGCCAGGCGCCGCAGCGACAATCGATACTTTTTTTTGCCCTCGGGGCGGCCCGGGACGCTTGCGTTCGCCTGCGAGCCCTTTTCCAGGCGAGTGCAGGACAGAATGTTGACCGGGCAGCGCAACAAGCCGGCCAGCAGCCACGGACCTTGCGGCAAGAGCGCCGGCGCGCCGAGGAAGTCCACGGTCACGGCGCGGTTGCCGCGCGGCGGCAGGCGGTCGCCTGTGATGGCCAGCCATTCGCCGCGCTCGATACGCTGGCTCAGGTCCAGCATGGCGATGGCATCCAGTTCGCTGACCTGCATGAGCTCGACATGGGTGGCGCCGGCTTCGCCCAGCACCTGGTTGAAGCGCACGGCGTTGTGGCTGTGCACCAGCACGGTCAGCCGCATGTCCCGCCGGTGCGCGGCCAGCGCGCGGCACACGTCCAGATTGCCCATGTGCGAGCAGAGCAGGATCTGACCGCGCGCACCGCTGCGGGACATCTGCGCCAGCAGCCCGTCGGGATCGGCGACGTCCAGGTCGTCGAACGTGATCCGGCCTTGCCAGGCGTCCAGCTTGTCGAGCAGGACCTGCGCGAACATGAGGTACTGGCGATACACGGCGCCGCGCGCGGGGAAGAGATCGCCACACCCGCAGTGCG
>DAIDKG010000192.1 GCA_027450125.1 Bordetella sp.
GGCCTGAGCCGCCGCGCCTTCAAAGAGAAAATACCCATGAGCTGGATCGAAAAACTCCTGCCTCCGCGCATCAACAAAGGCAGCAACGAGAACACCGCGCGCCGTGTGCCCGAAGGCCTGTGGGTCAAGTGCCCGTCGTGCGAATCGGTGCTTTACAACGAAGACCTGGCCGCCAATCTGCACGTCTGCCCCAAGTGCGACCACCATATGCGCGTGGGCGCCCGGGCCCGGCTGGATATGCTGCTCGACCTGGAAGGCCGGGTCGAGATCGGCTCGAACACGCGTTCGGTCGATACGCTCAGGTTCAAGGACACGCGCAAGTATCCCGAACGCATCGCCGAGGCCGTCAAGCAGACGGGCGAAACCGATGCGCTGATTGTGATGAGCGGTTCGATCCGCAGCGTGCCTGCCGTGGTGGCCTGCTTCGAGTTCGAATTCATGGGCGGGTCCATGGGGTCGGTGGTGGGCGAGCGGTTTGTGCGCGGCGTGCAGGCGGCCATCGCCAACCGTACGCCTTTCATCTGCGTGGCGGCCTCCGGCGGCGCGCGCATGCAGGAAAGTCTGCTGTCGCTGATGCAGATGGCCAAGACCAATGCCATGCTCACGCGCCTGGCCCAGGCCGGACAGCCCTTCATCAGCGTGTTGACCGATCCCACCATGGGCGGCGTGTCGGCCAGTTTCGCCTTCGTGGGCGATGTGGTCATCGCCGAACCCAAGGCGCTGATCGGTTTTGCCGGCCCGCGCGTGATCGAGCAAACTGTGCGCGAGAAGCTGCCTGAAGGTTTCCAGCGTTCCGAGTTGCTGCTGCAGAAGGGCGCCATCGACATGGTGGTCGATCGCCGCCAGCTGCGCGAGGAACTGGCCCGCCTGATGGCACTCATGGGGCGCCAGCCGGTCGACGTCGTCGCGGCCTGACCTCTGCCTGCTTTAAACGACAACGGCCGCCCTCGTGGGCGGCCGTTGTCGTTGCACATGGACGCTTTATATGTCCCCGATAGTTGCGGCACGTTTTCAGCTTGCAATAACTAGATTTCTGATAAGGTTGTGCGTGTAATGATCTGATATAAATGAGGTTTTCATGCTTTTTGGCATCAAATCCAGGTTTTTTTCCGGTCTTGCGGGGTTGGCCATGGCCGGCCTGGCGTCGACAGTCCCGGCTCAAGCCCAGCTCCAGGACGGCCATGCCGGCGCTCAGGGCGGTATCGGCATCCACTACGGACTGGGCAATCGCTATTCACGGCTCAGCCTGCAGTACGAAACCCCGTCCCTCTGGACGTATTCTTTCGGCGGCAGCCTGGGGCGGGTGGATCTCACACCCGACATCGGGGTGGCTTACTGGCGGGCGCACGACGGGCAACAGCCGTCATCGGTCTGGCAGCTCAGCGCCATTCCCATGTTCCGCTGGTGGCTGGGAGAGGACCAGCGCTTTTATGTCGAGGCCGGCGTCGGTCCCACCGTGTTCAACCATACCTCGTTCGCCAACAAGCACTATTCCACGGCCTTTCAGTTCGGCGACCACATCGGCATGGGTTATCTGCTGGACAGGCACAGCCGCATCGGCGTGCGTTTCTCGCACTTTTCCAATGCCGACATCAAGACGCCGAACCCGGGCATGGAAGTGATCCAGGCGTCGTACACCTATCAATTCTGACCAACCGGACGCAGGCAGAAAAATGAATGGCGCCAGGAGCCTCGTACAGACCTTGCTCGCGTCCGGCGTGGACACGTGCTTCGCCAATCCGGGAACCAGCGAGATGCACTTCGTGGCTGCGCTGGACCAGGTTCCCGGCATGCGCTGCGTACTCGGCCTGCAGGAGAACGTGGTTACCGGCATGGCGGACGGCTACTACCGCATCGCGCGCAAGCCTGCATGCACGCTGCTGCACTGCGGGCCCGGCCTGGCCAACGGCATGGCGAACCTGCTCAATGCGCGTCGGGCACGCAGCGGCATCGTCAATATCGTGGGAGACCAGGCGACCTATCATCGGCCCTACGACGCGCCGCTGACCGCCGATACGGACGGCATGGCCCGGACCGTTTCGCAGTGGGTGCAGACCAGCATGCGCCCCGCCGACCTGGGCCGCGACGCCGCGCTGGCGGTGCGGGCGGCGCGGACATTCCCGGGGCAGATAGCCACGCTCATCCTGCCGGCCGACGTGTCCTGGGGCGAGGGCGGCGTCGTAGCCGAATCCGTCGCGCCGGCCATTCCCGCCGCGGTCGATGGCCAGGCCGTCGAGAACGCGGCGCGCGTCCTGCGCGACAGCCGGCGCACGGGCGCCAATGTCCTGCTCCTGCTTTCCGGGCAGGCCGCGCTCGCGCCGGCGCAGGCGCTGGCCTGGCGCATCGCCGCCGCAACGGGCGCGTCCGTCATGGCCGATTTTCTCTGCGCCCACGTGGCGCGCGGGCAGGGCCGCATGCAGCTTGAGCGCGTGCCCTATGCCATGGATGCGGCGCTCAAGGCACTCGCAGGCTTCGAGCACATCGTCCTGGTCAACGCGCAGGGCGGACCGGTGGGATTCTTCGGCTATCCGGGCCTGCCTTCCGCCCAATACGCGCCCACTGCCCAGCTGCACAGGCTTTCTCGCCCGGAACAGGATCCGGTCCAGGCCCTGCAGGCCCTGGCAGATGCCCTGCAGGCGCCTGCGGCCGAACTGCCCGATCCCGGCCCGCGTCCCGAGGCGGCGAGCGGGGTGCCGACGCCCGAGGGGCTGG
>DAIDKG010000193.1 GCA_027450125.1 Bordetella sp.
CCAGGCTGCAGCCACCAAGGTCGGCGCCCTGTCCAAATCGCAGCTCACCGCCTTCCTGAACGGCGCGTTGTAAAATTGCATCATCGTGTGCCATCCCCCGGAGTACACTTGCCGGGGTGGCGAGGCTTTGCAGCCTCGCCAGCGCACATCCGGCAGGGCCCCGGGCGTTTGGCCGGCCCAGCCTGAAAACTCCAAAAACAAACCAGCAAGACGATCACCGCGTGGGCGCGTCCGCAGCCTGCCAACCTATCTCCTTCATCCCCCCCCACCGCAATGCATCTGAACGAACTAAAGGCGCAGCACGTCTCGCAGCTCCTGGAAATGGCCGCAGGCCTGGAAATCGAAAACGCCAACCGCCTGCGCAAGCAGGAACTGATGTTCGCCATCATGAAGCGGCGCGCCAAGCAGGGCGAGCAGATCTTCGGCGACGGCGTGCTCGAAGTGCTGCCCGACGGCTTCGGCTTCCTGCGCTCGCCCGACACCTCGTACCTGGCCAGCACCGACGACATCTACATCTCGCCCTCGCAGATCCGGCGCTTCAATCTGCATACCGGCGATTCGATCGAAGGCGAGGTGCGCGTACCCAAGGACGGCGAGCGCTACTTCGCCCTGGTCAAGGTCGACAAGATCAACGGCGTGCTGCCCGAAGCGGCCAAGCACCGCATCATGTTCGAGAACCTGACGCCGCTGCACCCGGACCGCGTGATGCGCCTGGAACGCGAGATCAAGAGCGAAGAAAACCTCACCGGCCGCATCATGGACATCTTTGCCCCGCTCGGCCACGGCCAGCGCGGCCTGATCGTGGCCCCGCCCAAGTCCGGCAAGACCGTGATGATGCAGCACATCGCGCACGCCATCACCACCAACTATCCCGATGCGGTGATGATCGTGCTGCTGGTGGACGAGCGTCCCGAGGAAGTCACCGAAATGCAGCGCACCGTGCGCGGCGAGGTGGTGGCCTCGACCTTCGACGAACCCGCCACGCGTCACGTGCAGGTGGCCGAAATGGTCATCGAGAAGGCCAAGCGCCTGGTCGAGATGAAAAAAGACGTGGTGATCCTGCTGGATTCCATCACCCGCCTGGCGCGCGCCTACAACACCGTGGTGCCGGCCTCGGGCAAGGTGCTGACCGGCGGCGTGGATGCCAACGCCCTGCAGCGCCCCAAGCGCTTTTTCGGGGCCGCGCGCAACCTGGAGGAAGGCGGCTCGCTCACCATCCTGGGCACTGCGCTGATCGAAACCGGCAGCCGCATGGACGAGGTGATCTACGAAGAATTCAAGGGCACCGGCAATTCCGAAGTGCACCTGGAGCGCCGCCTGGCCGAAAAGCGCGTCTACCCGGCCATCAACCTGAACAAGTCGGGTACGCGCCGCGAAGAGCTGCTCATCAAGCCCGAACTGCTGCAGAAGGTGTGGGTGCTGCGCAAGTTCATCCACGACATGGACGAGATCCAGTCCATGGAGTTCATCCTCGACAAGATGAAGGCCACCAAGACCAACGCCGAATTCTTCGACATGATGAAGCGCTGAACGCTGCTGCGCGCCCATGAAAAATCCGCCTCGATAGGCGGATTTTTCATGGGCGCGCAACAACGTCGCCGGCCGCGGCGTCGACGCGCGGCGCTCAGTGCCCGCCTTTGGGCGCGGTCTGCGCGAGAGGCGCCTTGGTTTCCACGGTGTCGATCTTGGGGTCGTCCCAACTGCCGGTGACGTGATACTCCGAGGCCAGGGCACGCGCCAGCGGCTTCTTGAGCAGCCACTGCGTGATGAACGCGCCTATGCCGATCACCGGATTGACCAGCGTCGCCGCAATGGCCGCACCGCTGGCGTCCAGGTTGGGCACCACCACGGCGTGCAGGTCCCAGGTTTCGTTGACGATGTCGGTCTTGCCTTCCAGCGCAATGGCGGCGGAAGGCCCGTTGATCTTGTAGTCGTCCAGATTCATGACGCCCTTGGACAGGCGCATGTCGCCGGTGAGCGTGTCGAAGGGAAAACCCTGGCGCAGCAGGTTGATCGGGTTGGTGTTGAGCGTGGCCAGACGCTGGATCGATTGCAGCGACAGCAACTCCAGCAGGCGCGCCGCATGCGAACTCACGTTGATGAAGCGGCCTTTCTCGAGATTGACGTGAAAGCTGCCGTCGACGTCGGACTTGTCGTGGCGCCACGGCAGGTCGCGCCAGAAGAACTTGCCCTGGATCGTGCCGTGCCCGCCGCCGATCGGATGCAGGTCCAGCCGGTCCAGCATGGCGCCCATGTCCTTGAAATCGATGTCGGCAGTGGCGGTCAGCCCCCGATCCGGGCCGCTCATGCGCAGCGTGCCGGTGGCCTTGAGAGTGGCCAGGTCGTTGGCGATGTCCAGCTTGTCGAGCCGCCACAGGTTGCCGCGTTCGAGATTGGTGCCCGACACGCTCAGGCTACCCAGGTCATGCCCGTAGAACACGAACTGCTTGGCCTGCAGATCGATGCCCGGAATGTCCGACAGATCGTTGCTCCTGTCCTTGCCGGAGCGCTCGTCCTTGCCCTTGTCGACGGCCTCGCCCGCCTTGCCCAGCGCCAGGCGGGTGAATCGCGCCGTGATCTTGCCCGCCGTCGCATCCGAGGCCTGGGCCCATTCAAGCGTGCCGGCGCTCTGCCTGGAATCGATCGTTACCCGCCACTGCCGGGGCGCCGGCTGCTGGGCGCTGAGCGCGAGGTCGTCGAAATCCTGGCCTGCCGCGACCAGGTGCCTGGCCTCCAGATTGACCGAAGCCAGCTCCGGTAGGATAGGCGGTTCAGGATGCGGGCGCGCCTTGCCCTTGGCTGCGCCTGCGGGCTCAAAGCTTTTCAGGGCGTCGTTCCAGGCGTCGACATCCAGCGTATCCAGCTTGCCCGACAAGCTCAGGCCGCGGGCAGGCAGGGAAGCCGCCCGTTCCAATCCGATCGCGCCGCGCGAGAAATAGGCTGCGCGGCGATCCGACGGGTCATGTTCGAGCAGCACGTTGTTGTTGCGGCCCACTTCGCCCGACAGCCAGCGCCGGCCCGCGCGGCCGCCATCGGCGGCGGGCCCCCATTTCAGGCTCAAGGGCATGCTGCCGGAGGCCGCCTTGCCCAGCGGCGCAGGCAGATCGATGGCCAGGCCGGCCAGGTCGCTCTGCACCGAAGCGTCCACTTCGCCTCCCTTGGCATAGGACAGGCGGCCCTGATAGGCCGTCTTGCCCGAGAAGCGCTTCCAGGCCGCAAGCTTGCCCAGTTCGTCCAGGGCCGAGGCGGACAGCGTGCCGGAGAAGGCCAGCGAATCGCCATGCCCCAGCTTGCCCGAAACCTGAACCGGTCCGCCCAGGAAGGTGCCGCGCAGCGACTTGGTCTGCATGCCCCGGTCGGAGAATGCCAGGTCGCCCTGCAGATCGCCCAGCGCGGGCAACTGCGGCGAGAGCCGCAAAGTGTTGCCCTGGAACAGGATATGGCCGTCCACCTGCGTATCCCGGGTATGCATGAGCGGCACGTGCAGGTTCATGGAAACCTGCCAGTTGCCCGAGCCTTCGGCATGATCCAGCGTGCCGTCGAGCAGCTTGCCCAGGGGCGAGTTGGCGGCCAAGGCCAGGTAGGCCGGCACGGGCGCGGCGCTGCTGCCGGAAACGTCAAGCTGCGCGTCGTGCTCCATGTTGGCGATGGCGGCATGCAAGCCCTGCAATGTCACCGACTGGTCCGGGCCGGTCTGCACCGATCCGCCGGCGCTGTCGAGCGTGAGGCTGGCCCTGTCCACCGCAAAGGTGCCGGACAGGTCCGCCAGCGCGGGCCAGCCCTTGCGCTCGCCCTGCGCCGGCGCGTAATCGAGCCGGACTCCCTGGAAACGGCCCGCAACGCGGAATGCGCCGGCACTGCCCGCCCCGGTGAACGGGAATTGATCCAGCGGGCCCTTGAGCTTGACCGTGGCATCGCTCAGTTCGCCCGCGAGCAGGCTGTCGCGCATCCAGCGGCGCACGTCCGGGTTAACGGCCTGAGGCAGATAGCGGGCGATGGCCGAGGCGGACGCGCGCACGATCCGACCCTGCAGATCGGCGGAGCCTGCGCCGCCGTCATCGCGCCAGCGGCCCTGCGCGGAGAGATCGAGATCGTCGTTCTTGAGCTGCAATTGCCGCAGCTCAAGCGTCAGGGGCTTTCCGGGAGCATGGATCAGGCTGGCATCGACCTGCAGGGCATCGGCCTTCAGGCTGGGCGTATCGAACACCTGCGGCAGGCTGGTCTGCACGCCCTGCGCCTGGATCTGCAGCAGCACGCCCTGTCCGCTCCTGCCGTGCGCCAGCGGCACGGGCAAGGCGCCCTGCGGCACCAGGTCCAGGTTTCCCGGCATGCCATCCAGATGCAGACGCACCTGCTGCGCCGCCAGGCTGCCCGCCTGGCCCGGCAAGGCGGCATCCAGCCCGCGCGCCACTGCATCCAGCGTCACGTCGCCTATCTGGCCATGCGTCAGCTGGATCCAGGCGCGCCCGGCGAACCGGCCCTTGACCGGCGGTACGGCCAACCACGGCGACCAGGAGGCCGGTTCGGTGTCGTCGACCTGCACGTAGAAGTCGCCGTTCCAGCTTGACGGCCCGGAGCGATGCAGCGCGAAAAAGCGCCGCTTGAGCTCTCCGCGCACGGTGATTCCGGCCGATAGGGTTTGCGGCGGCGTCAGGTGCAGCGCGAAGCGATGCGACAGCAGGCCGTTGCGCAAAAGCGCGTCGACGTTCCTGAACACCAGTTCCGGGGCCTGGCGCTTTTCGTCCAGCCAGTGCAGCGTCGTGCCGGTCAGCTCCAGCTGACGCTGCTGCGACAGCCAGACCAGCACGGGCGAATCTTCCTCGGACGAGGCATCGGCCGGATCGAAAGACATGCCGGCCACCCACAAAAGGCCGGCGGCGTCGCGTCGCACGGTCAGATCGGCCCCCTTTATGCTCAGCGACAGCAGGCGCGGCGCCAGGCGAAACACGCTGCGCCAGCCCACGACGGCATCGACCGAAGGCAGGCTGATGGCAGGCCGGGACTTGTCGGGCCCTTCGTAGAACTGGACCTGGGACAAGTGCAGCCGCGGATCCAGCCCGCTCCAGTCGGCCGCGATAGAGCCTATGTGCACGGGAGCGCCCACGGCCCGGGTGGCATATTGCTCGATCTGCGGGCGCCACTGGTCGATCTTGGGCAACACCAGGTAGCGCAGGCCGAGGCAGGTCACCAGAAAGATCGCGACAACCGCCAGAACGCCCCAGAACAGGCTCCGCAGGACTTTGGTGGTCGGAATCACGGGTAGGCGCGGGCAAAAACGGGTTTAGATGAAGTATTGTGACCTTATCAGGAAACGGGCAACCCCGTCTTTGCATCAGCTTTCAAACGAAACAGGTATGCCGACCCACGATCCGCTTGAATCCGCGCTGGCCTGGTCCGGCTATCTGCGTCGACGCGTCACGGCGCGCCCCGAGTTGGCCGACTGGCTGTCCGGGCAGGCCCGGCGCCCCCTCGATGCTCAGGCCCTGCCGGCCTGGCTCGCCGAGTTCGCCGGGCGGGCAGCGGCGCCCCTACCCGAGGCGCAATGCCGGCGCGCCCTGCGGCGGCTGCGCGAGCGCGTGCTCTGCCTGCTGGCGGTGCGCGACCTGGCTGGCCTGGCCGACCTGGAAGAGGTCGGCGGCGCCATGACGGCACTGGCCGACCTGGCGGTCGCCACCGCCTACCGCAGCGCCGCCCACGATCTTTGCGCGACGCACGGCGTTGCACGCGATCCGGCCACCGGCAGCCCCCAGGAGATGCTGATCGTCGGCATGGGCAAGCTGGGCGGCGGCGAGCTGAATGTGTCGTCCGACATCGATCTGGTCATGCTCTACGGCGAGGAAGGCGAGACCGACGGACCGCGGCCCATCAGCCACCACGAGTTCTACGGCCGCCTGACGCGCCGCATGATGCCCATGCTGTCCGAGATCGACGCCGACGGCCAGGTTTTTCGCACCGACCTGCGCCTGCGGCCCGACGGCGACTCGGGTCCGCTGGCATGGAGCCTGGACGCCTTCGAGCAGTACCTGGTCGACCAGGGCCGCGAATGGGAACGCTACGCCTGGCTCAAGGCCCGCCTGATACCGGCGCAGGCCTGGCCCGACAGCCAGTCCGAGGCCCAGGCGCAGCAATTCGAGAATCTGCGCAGGCCTTTCGTCTACCGCAAATATTTCGACTTCGACGCGCTGGCGGCGCTGCGCGCACTGCGCGAACGCATCCGCCAGGACTGGAACCGCCGCGCGCTGGCACGCAGCGGCCAGGACAACGCCAACAACGTCAAGCTGGGCGACGGCGGCATCCGCGAAATCGAGTTCGTGGTGCAACTGTCGCAGCTGATCCGCGGCGGACGCATGCCGACGCTGCAGCAGCGCGGCCTGATCGCGGCGCTGCATGCCGAGCGCGACGCGGGCCTGATCGATGCCGGCACGGCCGCAAGACTGGAGGCGGCCTACCGCTTCCTGCGCCGCACCGAACATGCCCTGCAATACCGCGAGGACGAGCAGACCCATCTGCTGCCCGTCGAACCCGAGCGGCGCGCCGCCCTGGCGACGGCCCTGGGCTTGTCGCCGGCAGACTTCGAACGCACTCTGGCCGAGCATCGCGCCGTGGTGTCCGAAGCGTTCCGCGACGCCTTCCACGCCACCGGCATGGACGAGCTGGACGGCCAGGTGCAGGCCAGCACGGGCCGGCCGGTTGCGCACGCGGACGCCAGCGACCAGAGTCTGGCCGATCTGGTGAGCGCGCAGTTCGGCGCCCAAGCCGACGAGATCCTGCGCCGCACCGAGGCGATGCTGGCCGGCCATCGCATACAGAGCCTGCCGCAGACCAGCCGGCGCCGTGTCGACGGCCTGCTGCCGGCAGCCCTGCACGCCGCCGCGCAGACCCGCGCGCCCGTCGCCAGCGCCGTCGGCCTGATCGACCTGATCGAGGCCATCGCGCAGCGCAGCGCCTATCTGGCGCTGCTGGCCGAATACCCGAGGACCCTGGCGCGCGTGGCGCGCATCACCGCCGCCAGCCCCTGGGCCGCGCAATACCTGCGCCAGCATCCCTTGCTGCTGGACGGCCTGATCGACTGGACCACCCTGCTCGCCCCGCCCGACTGGGCGCAGATCGGCCGCCAGCTGGCGGCCGATCTGGACGGCAGCATGCTGATCGACGGCACGCCCGACGTCGAGCGGCAGATGAACCTGATGCGCGACGTGCAGCGCCAGGTGAGCTTCCAGCTGCTGGCGCAGGACCTGGAAGGCACGATCACCGTCGAGCAGCTGGCCGAC
Organism: Bordetella sp.; assembly: GCA_027450125.1. Lineage (GTDB taxonomy): Bacteria > Pseudomonadota > Gammaproteobacteria > Burkholderiales > Burkholderiaceae_B > Bordetella. The sequence goes on from DAIDKG010000193.1 coordinate 7,272, forward strand.
CAGCTCTCGGCGCTGGCCGACCTGCTGCTGGACGAAGCCCTGCGCCGCGTCTGGCCGCTGGTCAACAAGCAGGAAGGCGCCGAGCCGCACCTGGCCGTCATCGCCTATGGCAAGCTGGGCGGCAAGGAACTGGGCTACGTATCCGACCTGGACCTGGTTTTCGTCTTCGACGATCCGCGCAAGGACGCCACCGAGGTCTACGCCAAGGTCGGCCAGCGCATGAACTCCTGGCTCTCGACCATGACCTCCTCGGGCCGCATGTACGAGGTGGACCTGCGCCTTCGGCCCGACGGCGACTCAGGCCTGCTGGCCGTGTCGATCGAGGGCTTCGAACGCTACCAGCGCGACCATGCCTGGATGTGGGAACACCAGGCGCTTACCCGGGCGCGCCATGCGGCCGGGGACCCGGCGGTGGGCCTGCGCTTTGAGCGCATACGCCGTGAAATCCTGGTCCTGCCGCGCGACCCGGCCAAACTGCGCGAAGAGGTCCTGGCCATGCGCGAGCGCATGAGCGAAGGACACGCCCACGCCGGCCACCTGTTCGACCTCAAGCACGACCGCGGCGGCATGGTCGATGTGGAGTTCGTCACGCAATACCTGGTGCTCAGCCAGGCAGCCGCACATCCCGCGCTGCTGGAAAACCTGGGCAATATCGCGCTGCTGCGCATCGCGGGAGAGGCCGGCCTGATTCCCGCCGACCTGGCCCGCCGGGCCGGCGACGCCTACCGCACGCTACGGGCCGCGCAGCACAAGCTGCGCCTGCAGGGCATCGAGCAGGCCCGCCTGCCCGAGGACGAACTGGTTCCCGAGCGCAATGTAGTAAAAGCACTGTGGAACGCCGTTTTCGCCTGACCCGAACGGCGCCTTCACTTTTCTAACAGGAGTCCGACATGTCTCTGGCCACCGCCCGCCATATCCTGGTTTCGACCGAAGCCCAGGCCAACGAACTGAAAACCGCTATCGAGAAAGGCGCCAGCTTCGCCGAACTTGCCCAGCAGCATTCCAGCTGCCCTTCCGGCCGCCAGGGCGGCGACCTGGGCAGCTTCGGCCCGGGCGAGATGGTGCCCGAGTTCGACAGCGTCGTGTTCAGCGCGCCGGTCAACGAAGTGCAGGGGCCGGTGCGCACGCAGTTCGGCTATCACCTGATCGAAGTGACCAGCCGCGCCTGATGTCTTCGAGGGGCCCGCGAAACCCTTAACAGGAGTTCGACGGCCCCGAGATCGCCCGATACAGGATCGCGTAAAATGCTGATATCCCACACGTTTTGCGCTTTCCCATCATGACCGACCTCATCCGCCCCACACTCGCGCTGCCCCAAGGCCGCAAGAAAGTGCTGCTGCATTCGTGCTGTGCGCCTTGTTCGGGCGAGGTCATGGAGGCCATGACGGCCTCGGGCATCGATTACGCCATCTTCTTCTACAACCCCAACATCCATCCCGTGCGCGAGTACGAGATCCGCAAGAACGAGAACATCCGCTTCGCCGAGCAGCACGGCATCCCGTTCATCGACGCGGACTACGACGTGGACAACTGGTTCGACCGCGTCAAGGGCCTGGAGCACGAGCCCGAGCGAGGCGAGCGCTGCACCCAGTGCTTCGACATGCGCTTCGAGCGCACCGCCCTGTACGCGCACGAGCACGGCTATGACACCATCACCAGTTCACTGGGCATCTCGCGCTGGAAGGACATGAACCAGATCAACGGCTGCGGTGAACGCGCCGCTGCCCGCTACGACGATCTGGTCTACTGGACCTACAACTGGCGCAAGGGCGGCGGTTCGCAGCGCATGATCGAAATCAGCAAGCGCGAGAACTTCTACCAGCAGGAATACTGCGGCTGCGTCTACAGCCTGCGCGACAGCAACCGCCACCGCCGCGACCAGGGCCGCGAGCGCATCCAGATCGGCGTGAAGTTCTACGGAAAGGAAGATCTCGTCAGAGAGGAAATGCTGTAGCGTCCATGACTAACATTCGTCTCTGTCCGGAAAATCCAAGCGGATCAAGAACACGGCATAGAGACGGCGATGGATCAACCGGGTGAAACAGGTCAATAGCTTTTAGGAGTGATAGTTGATCTTGGCACCGGTGCGTAGCTTTCTCTCGTCAATTTCGATGCCTAGTCCCGGTCGTCTCGGCAAATGGACTCTCACCAGCCCATCATTTCCACGCTTAATGAAGTGATGGAAGTTGGTCAGATCACGACCTCCAAGGCGCAGCACCGATCTGTACGATCCTCCTGCATCAACAAGGTTGTCCAGGGTGGC
>DAIDKG010000194.1 GCA_027450125.1 Bordetella sp.
CCGCAGCTCTCGCCCTGTGTTTTCGAATATGTGTATTTCGCCCGTCCCGACTCGCTGATCGACGGCGTGTCGGTGTACGACGCGCGCCTGCGCATGGGCGAGTCTTTGGCCGACAAGGTGGCTCGTACCATGCGGCTGGGCGATATTGACGTGGTCATGCCCATCCCGGATTCGTCGCGCCCTGCAGCCATGCAACTGGCCTCGCGCCTGAACCTGAACTACCGCGAAGGGCTGATCAAGAACCGCTACGTGGGCCGCACCTTCATCATGCCGGGTCAGGCAGTGCGCAAGAAATCGGTACGCCAGAAGCTCAACACCATAGGCATGGAGTTCAAGGGCAAGAACGTGCTGCTGGTCGACGACTCCATCGTGCGCGGCACCACCAGCCGCGAAATCGTCGACATGGCGCGCGCCGCCGGCGCGAACAAAGTCTATTTCGCCTCCGCGGCGCCGCCGGTGCGTTTTCCCAATGTGTACGGCATCGACATGCCCACCCCGCAGGAGCTGATCGCCACGGGGCGCAGTGACGAGGAAATCGCACGCACCATCGGTGTGGACGGCCTGGTTTATCAGGACCTGAGCGATTTGCAGCAAGCCATCCGCGATTTGAATCCTGCTTTGCAGCGCGTAGAGGCATCGTGCTTCGACGGCCAGTATGTCACCGGCGACATCACGCCCGAGTACCTGGCCCGCCTGAGCCAGTCGCGCGGCGGCAGCTCCGGGGACGAGGAGGCGTGCGGCGGCCTGCAGTTCAATATGGGCCATGTGACCAGCGACGTTTGAGTTTCCAAGTCCGTGGACCGTAGACGATCCTCGCTGCGACTTTCGCTCATCCTGCCCTTCGTGGTGCTGATTTCAGTGCTCACGGGGGGGCTTGGCGTGTTGTGGTACTGGACCGACAGCGTCACCGTTTCCCGGCTGTCCGCGCAGCTCATGGCGCAAATGGCCGATCGCACCGCCCAGGCGATAGGCCAGGACGTGCGGCACTCCGGCGCCATGCTCGAAGCGGCCTTTCCCGAAGGCCTGCCCGAAGCCGCCGATATCGGCAGCGACCTGGACAACCTGCAAAAGCGGCTGTGGACTGCGGCGTCGCTGCGCACGGCGGCAGGGTCGGTGTACTACGGCAATATCGCCGGCCAGAGCATAGGCTTGCTGCGCACGGGCGGGAACCACGCCGAGATCCGACTCGGTATCCGGCCAGGCCTGCCGCTCCGGCACTTCTCGCTCGAGGGAATTGTCGGGACGCCGACGGCGACTTCTTCCGGCAACAAAGCCTTCGATCCGCGCACCCGGCCCTGGTTCAAACTCGCGAGCCAGGCCGACGGCCCGATCTGGACGCCGGTGTACATCGATTTCGGCAAGCAGGGACTCGTGATGACGCTCGCACGCCGAGTCCTGTCCGCCACGGGCCAGTTCGAAGGCGTCGTCGCGACGGATGTGTTCCTGGATTCGCTGCAGCGTTTCGTGGGCCGGCTACCCTTGATCCACGGCGGACGGATTTTCGTCCTCGAATCGAATGGCGCCGTGATCGCCGCGTCCGGCACGCCCAACGTCCGGCTCGATGCAAATGGCGGATCGGAGCGAGTTTACGCTGGCACGAGCCGCGATCCTATGCTCGAAGCCGTCTACGCGAAACTGCGGCCGATCTTCGCGCAGTCCGGCACGCCTACGGGCACGGCGCTGACTAGCGACGTGCATGACGGGAAGATCCATATCGCGTATACCCACATCCTGGACCAGGGCGGCCTGAACTGGATCGCCGTGGTGGCGGTTCCCGAACACGACATGTTCGCCACCGTGCGTCGGAACGTGATTCTGGTAGCCGCGCTGGGCATGCTGGCGCTGGGCCTCGCACTGGCCATCGGCCTGTATATCTTCAATGGGATCGCCACGGACATGCGCAAACTCGCCCATGCCGTACGCCGGGTGGGGCAGGGAGAGATCAATGCGAGGACCCACGTCGACCGTAACGACGAGATCGGCGAGCTGGCGCACAACTTCGACCACATGCGCGACAGCCTGTTTACCGACGCGCTCACCGGTTGTGCGAATCGCGATGCCTTGCAGCATCTGCTCTCCATGTTCACGCGCAAGACCGATGACGAGAACCCTGCGCGGCCTTTCGCCCTGTTTTTCATCGATCTGGGCCGCCTCAAGCCTCTCAATGAGCGCTGGGGCCGCGATAACGGCGACCGCGCTCTGATCGAGGTCTCGCAGCGCATCAAGGGCGAGCTGCACAAGCACAGCGTGCTGATCCGCCTGGGCGGCGAATTCGTCGCCTTGCTGCCCGGCGTGGACGACGATGCGAAGGCCGTCGGGGAGCTCAAGCGCCTGGAATCGGTGCTCGAACCGGCGCTTACGACGTTGCAAGGCGTTCCGGCCAGCGAGCCAGTGCATATCGGGGCGTCGATCGGATATGCCCTGTACCCGCGCGATTCAGAGGATCCGCAGGCCTTGCTGCGCTATGCGGATCAGGAAATGTACCGCCGCAGGAGTGCCGCCGCGCGCGGTTGACCCTGCCTTCAGTAAGACTGCGCAAGGCAAGGGCTGGCCGAGCCAACTTCAGCGGCGTTTGATGATTGCCGCCAGCGCCACCAGCAAAATGACCGCAAAGAGCGCCATGCTCCAAACCACATACTGCACACCCAGTACCGAGACCATGGCGTCTTTGCACATGGCATAGATGCCGAACAGCCTGGGCAGCGACGCATCCAGTCCAAGGCCGCTGATGAAGCGGTCGGCGAAGGTCTGGGCGCAGGTTTCCAGGCGCGAGGCCACGCTGTATTGATACCAGCCGGCGACGATGCCGCAAGCCGCGAGCGGCACGGCCAGCAGGGTGGCTCCCCCGGCGGCCAGGCGACCGCCGATCAGCCCGACGAGCGCCAGCACCCCGATCACAAGGTAGATCAGGCGCTGCAGCACGCACCATGCGCAGGGCTGCATGAAGAAGACATATTGCGAGACCAGTGCTGCGGCCAGGGCGCCAAAGCAAAACAGGACGATCAGGATCAGGGCTAGTCGATTGCGGGAGGGCGGCATGGCATTCAAGTAGGGTTGGCTGGAGGAGGCAGGTGATTGAGGGCTTGGGGTCTGGCTAGGGGGGCGAAGCAGCGTGCAGGGCCAGACGCTGCGCGTCCTGTATCAGGCCGAGGAACAGATCGTGGGCTCCGTCCCAGCAGATCTGAACGCCCAGGCAGAGCAGCACGAAGGCCGACATGCGCATGAAGATGGCCGTGCCGTTGGCGCCCAGCTTGCTCAACAGGGATTCGCCAAAACGCAGGCAAAGAAAGAGGATCCAGCCCACCGCCAGCAGGCCGGGCAGGGCTCCGGCATATTGGATCGCGTTAAGAAGCGGCGAAGGATGCTGGCCGCGCAGCGACGCTCCCACGGTGATGGCCGCGGAAATGCTGCCCGGACCTACGCAGATGGGGAAGGCCAGCGGATAGAAAGCACGCGCGCGGGCGATTTCGGGATTGAAAACCTGGGCCATCTGGGCCTTGCTTTCGGTGTCGGCATCGGCCGAATTCACCAGGCGCCAGCCACTGTAGATGACCAACAGGCCGCCGCCCACGCGGACGGCGGCCAGGGAAATGCCGAAAAAACCAAGCACCACGTTGCCCGCGATGAGCGAGCCGACCATCAGCAGGATGGCGTTGATGGTGACGCGGCGCGCCAGGTCCACGCGCGTGGCGTGCGTAGCGCCATCGGTCAGGGTCAGGAAAATGGGCGCGACCGCAGGCGGGTTCAGAATGGGCAGCAACGTGGCGAATGCCAGGAAGAAGCTGCGTCCGAAGGCTGAGGCGTAGTCGTAGAAGGCCATGCGCGTGGGGGCCGGAAAAGAGTGCCTGGCATTGTACTCACACGGGACCGGCCGGCGACGCAGGATCCTGCTGCGCATCGTCGCCGGCCAGCGCCTGAAGCACGTCGCGTTCGAACTGCATCTGGACGCGCGGCCGCTCCAGGGTAGGGCCCGAGATG
>DAIDKG010000195.1 GCA_027450125.1 Bordetella sp.
GGCGACGTCATTCCCGAGGTGGTGGGGCCCGTGCTGGAACAGCGCACGGCCGGCTTGCCGCTGTTTGTCATGCCTGCGTCGTGCCCGGTGTGCGGGTCAGCCATCGAGAAGCTGGAGGACGAGGCCATCGCGCGTTGCACCGGCGGACTGTTCTGCGCGGCGCAGCGCAAGCAGACCCTGCTGCACGCGGCCGGGCGCAAGGCGCTGGACATCGAGGGCCTGGGCGAGAAGCTGGTTGACCAGCTTGTCGACGGCGGGCGCATCAAATCGCTGGCCGACATCTACAGTCTGCGGGCCGACGAGCTGGCGGCGTTGGACCGGATGGGGCAGAAATCGGCCGACAACCTGGTGCGGGCCATAGAGAAGGCGCGCACGCCCACGCTGGGCCGCCTGCTCTTTGCCCTGGGCATACGCCACGTGGGCGAGACCACGGCACGCGACACGGCACGCCACTTCGGATCCCTGGACGCCATTGCCGAGGCCGACGAGCAGGCCTTGCTGGCCGTGACCGACGTGGGGCCGGTAGTGGCGGGCTCCATTCGCCGCTTTTTCGCCGAACCGCACAACCGCGAGGTGGTCGCGCAGTTGCGGGCGCAAGGCGTCGAACCCGTCGCGGAGCCCGAACCGCAGGGCGCCTCGCTGGCCGGCAAGACCTTCGTGCTGACCGGCACCATGCCCACCTGGTCGCGCGACGACGCCACCCGCCATATTCTGGCCGCGGGCGGCAAGGTGAGCGGATCCGTGTCCAGGAAGACGGCCTATGTCGTGGCTGGCGAGGATGCGGGCAGCAAGCTGGGTAAGGCGCAGGAGCTGGGCGTGCCCATCGTCGACGAAGAAGGCCTGAAGGCCTTGCTGGGACTTTGACCCATATCGGCCTGGCGCGGCCGCCGATCCGCCTGGGCATCGGCGTCGCCTGCGCCAGCCGCCGGACCTGGTGCGCAAGCCATATGCAAAACAACGCATAAGAACAACACGAAACTATCGTTTGTTTTTATATGAAGTCCCTCTAGAGTCGTGCCTGTAAGCAGGCCTGCCTGGCGCCCGGGCGGGCCTCGATCCGAGATGGCACGATGTACCAACACACAGACTTCGACAAGCAATTCATCCGCCTGCGCGCCGAGCAGTTCCGCGACCAGATAGAGCGCTGGCAGGCCGGCAAGCTGGCAGAGGAGCAGTTCCGCCCGCTGCGCCTGCAGAACGGCTGGTATGTCCAGCGCTACGCGCCCATGCTGCGCGTGGCGGTCCCCTATGGCGAGCTGTCGAGCGAGCGGCTGCGCGTACTCGCTCGCGTGGCGCGCGAATACGACCGGCCCGACCCCGAATTGCTCGCCCAAGCCCAGGCTGCGCAAGACCGGCTGGGCGAGATCCCGCTTGCCGACGGCCGGCGCATCGGCTCCAGGCTCAAGTACGGCTACGGCCATTTCACCACGCGCACCAACGTGCAGTTCAACTGGATCCCGCTGTCCAGGGCGGCAGACGTGATGGAACTGCTGGCCACGGTGGGCCTGCACGGCATCCAGACCAGCGGCAATTGCATCCGCAACATCAACAGTGATGCGCTCGCGGGCATCGCGGTGGATGAAATCGCCGATCCGCGGCCGTTCACCGAGATCCTGCGCCAGTGGAGTTCGCTGCACCCCGAATTCAGCTTTCTGCCGCGCAAGTTCAAGGTGTCGATCAACGGCGCCCAGGAAGATCGCGCCGCGCTGGGCTGGTACGACGTGGGCCTGCAACTGGTCAGAAACGAGGCCGGTGAACTGGGCTTTAGGGTGCGCGTGGGTGGCGGCATGGGACGCACGCCCATCATCGGCACCGTGCTGCGCGAGTTCCTGCCCTGGAACCAGCTCATGAACTACCTGGAGGCCGTGATCCGCGTGTACAACCGCTACGGCCGGCGCGACAACGCCTGGAAGGCGCGCATCAAGATCCTGGTCAAGTCCGAGGGCCAGGCCTATATCGACCAGGTGGAAGAGGAATTCCGCCAGATCGTCGACGTGGAGGGCGGTCCCCACACCATCACCCAGGACGAATACGACCGCGTGGCGGCCGGTTTCGTCGAGCCCGAGCTCGACCTGCCGCCGGCCGACGCCGCGGCCCAGGCGGCGACCGAGGCCATGCTGCGCGCCCAGGCCCAGGCGGACAAGGATTTCGGCCGCTGGCTGCATAGCAATGTACGGCCGCATCGGCATCCGCAGCTGCGCGCGGTGGTGCTTTCCTTCAAGCGTCCGGGCTATGCGCCGGGCGACGCCACCGCCGACCAGATGGACGCGGCCGCGCAACTGGCCGACCAGTTCTCCGCCGGCGAAATGCGCGTCACGCATGAGCAAAACCTGCTGCTGCCGTGGGTGCGCCACGATCAGCTCGCTCAGGTCTACCAGGCTGCCAAGGCTCTGGGCCTGGCCAAGGCCAACATCGGCCTGCTCACCGACATGATCGCCTGCCCCGGCGGCGATTTCTGCGCGCTGGCCAATGCGCGCAGCCTGCCCATCGCCCAGGCCATCACCGAACGCTACCAGGACCTGGACGAGCTCTGGGACCTGGGCGAGATCGACCTGCACATCAGCGGCTGCATCAACAGCTGCGGCCATCATCACAGCGGCCACATCGGCATCCTGGGCGTGGACAAGGACGGCAAGGAGTGGTACCAGGTCACGCTCGGCGGCGCGGACGGCTCGACGCTTTCAGGGCCGGCCCAGCCTGGCAAGATCATCGGTCCTTCGTTCTCTGCGGCCGAGGTGCCTGGCGTGATCGAGGCGCTGCTGGACACCTACCGCGCACAGCGCCAGCCGCTGGCCGGCGGCCGGCACGAAACCTTCATTGCCACGGTGCGCCGCATCGGCATCGAACCCTTCAAGGCCGCCGCAAACGCTGCGCGCCATGCCGCCCAGGCTCACGCCTGAGGCGATTTCCATCCGAGACGCATCATGAAAATCATTGCTGCCGCCGAACACCGTGTCCCGGCCGACGACCCCCGGGCTAACGAGCCCCGGGCCATCGAACTGCCCAACGACGCCGATCCGCTGGCGATCGACCTGTCGGGGGTGGCGCGCATCGACCTGAGCTTTCCCAAGTTCACCGACGGCCGTGCCTACAGCCAGGCGCGCCTGCTGCGCCAGCGCC
>DAIDKG010000196.1 GCA_027450125.1 Bordetella sp.
GTCGCCGGTGCCCAGCTCGGTGGTGCGCAGCCAGAGCGCGCCGTCCTGCTCGTAGGTGTGGCCCTTGGCGATGAGCGTCTTGACCGTTTCCTCGACGCGGCCCGACGTATAGAGCGAGCTCTCGAGGTAGAAATTGTCGAAGGTCAGGCCGAAGGCCTGCAGGTCCAGGTCCTGCTCGCGGCGCAGATAGGCCACGGCGAACCGGCGGATGTCCTCGAAATTGTCGAGATCGCCGCTGGCGACGACGGCCTGGCCATCGGCCGCCTGCACCGCCTTGCGCGCGACATAGTCGTTGGCGATGTCGGCAATGTAGTCGCCCTTGTAGCCGTCGGCCGGCCATTCGGGCGCGTCCACGCCGATGCCGCGCGCGCGCGCCTGCACGCTCACGGCCAGATTGTGGATCTGGTTGCCCGCGTCGTTGTAGTAGAACTCGCGGGTCACGCTCCAGCCGTTGGCTGCGTACAGCCGGCAAATGGCGTCGCCCAGGGCGGCCTGGCGGGCATGGCCCACGTGCAGGGGGCCGGTGGGGTTGGCCGAGACGAACTCGACCAGTACCTTCTTGCCGGTGGCCGCAGCATGGCCGTAGGCCTGGCCCTGCGCGGCCACGGCGGCGATCACCGCCTGGCGGGCGCAGGCCGTCAGGCGCAAATTGATGAAGCCGGGGCCGGCGATCTCGGCGGACTGGATCAGCGCGCGCGCCGCCGGCTCGGCCATGAGGGCGTCGACCAGCGCCTGGGCCAGTTCGCGCGGATTGCGCCTGGCCGGCTTGGCCAGCTGCATGGCAACATTGGTGGCGACATCGCCGTGCGCGGCGGCTTTGGGGCGCTCGAGCTGGACGTTCGGCTGCGCGTCAGGAACGAGGCGCGCGACAGCGGCCTGTATCAGGGAGATGAGTTGTTGCTGTTGCTCGGGGAGCATGGGGCAAATTGCGTTGGGAAATACGCTGAATCATAACCGTGAATCGGTGCGCGGCCCGGACTGGCGCAGCCGGCCGGCTTGAGTTAGGGTTATGGATGAAACGTTTTGGAAAGGAATTGCACGATGTTGATTAAATTTCATTCCAAGGCCGCTGCCGACGTCATGATGCGCGTCGACGATGCGGCTCCGCTGTTGCGTGCCGCCGGCAAGGCGATCGGTGGCGATTTCCCGGTTCTGGGCGTGTTCACGCACGATCAGCTGCCTGCCGCCATTGCCGGCCTTGAAGCCGCCGTGCATGCGTCCGCGACGCCCATGCCCGACGACGACGAGATCGATCACCGCCATGCCAAGGTCACGCTGCGCCAGCGCGCCTTTCCGCTGCTGGACATGATGCACAAGGCGCTGGATGCCAACACCGACATCTTCTGGGAACGCGCGCACGGCTGAGCGCATGCAGCCCTTTTTCCGGCCGCACGGCGCAAGCCCGCGGCCGGCGCGCCTCAGCGTATCCCCGCCCGCATGAACGACTGCACGAACTGCCGCTGAAACAGCAGGAAGGCCACCAGCAGCGGGGCGGCGGACATCAGCGTGGCCGCCGTGATCACCGACCAGTCTATGCCCTGGTCGGTCGACGAGAACACCTGCAGCCCTACCGTCAGCGGGCGTGTGTTCACCGAATTGGTGATGATCAGCGGCCACAAGAAATTGTTCCAGTGCGTGCTCACGGACACCAGGCCGTAGGCCACGTAAACCGGCCGGGCCAGCGGCACGAACACCCTGGTCAGCACCTGCAGTGGCGTCGCGCCCTCCACCCGCGCGGCCTCCTCCAGCTCGCGCGGCACCGTCTTGAATGTCTGGCGCAGCAGGAAAATGCCGAAAGCCGAAGCGAAATAGGGCAGGCCGATGGCGAATACCGTGTCGCGCACGCCCAACCAGCTCATCGTGCGGTAATTCTCGACCAGCAGAATGTCGGGCATCACCATCAGCTGAAGCAGCACCAGCATGAACAGCGTGTCGCGGCCGCGAAATTGCAGGCGTGCGAAGGCGTAGCCCGCCAGGGTGGACAGCACCAGCTGCGCGGCCAGCACCATGGTCACCAGCAGGAAGGTGTTCAGGAAATAGCGCGCGAAAGGCGCGGCAGCCCAGGCCCGGGCGAAGTTGTCCAGGGTCAGCGGCGCGAGCAGGTCGAAGCGCGTGGCGTAGGCCGGCGGATGAAAAGCCGCCCAGACCGAATAGAGCAGTGGCGATATCCACAGAATGCCCAGCAGCCAGGCGCCCAGCATGTCCAGCCCAAGGGTCGCGCGTTTCGTGCGGGTCGTCATTGGTAGTGTGCCTTGCGGTCCAGCCAGCGGAACTTCACCACGGCAACCGCGCACAGAACGGCCAGCAGGGCAACCGTGAGCGTCGCGGCATACGCCGTATCCCAGAAACTGAAGCCGACCTGGTAGATGTAGTAGAGCAGCAGCATGCTGGCATTGTCCGGCCCGCCGCGCGTCATCACCACAATATGGTCGACCAGGCGGAAGGCATTGATCAGGGCATTGATCAGCACGAACAGCGTGGTGGGCATGAGCAGCGGCCATAGCACGCGCCGGAAGTATTGCCAGCGCGAGGCGCCCTCGAGCATGGCCGCTTCGCGCAGCGAAGGCGGGACTGCCTGCAGGGCAGCCAGGTAGAAAATCATGAAGAAGCCGGATTCCTTCCATACGCCCACCACCATGAGCGCGGGCAATACCGTGTCGCGCCGTCCCAGCCAGTTGATGTCCGGCAGGCCCAGCCCATGCATCGCCTGGGCGATCAGGCCGTATTGGGGGGTATAGAAAAAAAGCCAGATGTTGGCTACCGCCACCATGGGCAGCACGGTAGGCGTGAAGTAGGCCATGCGCAGCAGCCCGCGGCCCGGCAGCCTGCCGTCCACCCACAGCGCCATGGCCAGTGCCAGCGCGATGGACACCGGAACGGTGCCCATCGCGTAGAGCAGGTTGTTGCGCAGCGCCTGCCAGAAAACGCCGTCATCGAGCATGGCTGCATAGTTGTCCAGGCCCACGAAACGGGACGGACGGTTGCCCATGGCCGTGGAATGCAGGCTGTGCCAGAGCGTGGCAAGCGCAGGGTAATGCGTGAAAGCCGCGAGCAGCACAATAGCTGGCAACAGCAGCAGCCAGCCGTATACCGCTTGCATTGCACGGCTCATGCGCGCGCTCCTGTGCCGGCCGTCTGCGCCTATTTGTAAGGCCGCAGCAGGCGGTCGGCTTGCTTTTGCGCGTCCTCCAGGGCCTGCCTGGGCGTCTTGGCATTGGTCAGCATGGCTTGCAGCGCGTCGTTGAGCACCTTGGTCACGCGCTGGTTGTCGTGCGTGGAGAACTCGGCCACGCTCACGGCCAACTGGTCGCGCGCGACGGCGGCAGCGGGCATCCTGGCAATGTATTGCTTCATTTTTTCCGTCTTCCAGGCAGCCGGGGTCACGGCCACGTAGCCGGTGGCGATGCCCCAGTCGG
>DAIDKG010000197.1 GCA_027450125.1 Bordetella sp.
GCGCTGGCCGACTACGCCAGAAAGTCGCTCAAGGTCGGAACCGTCGCCATCGTCGACGACGCCACGGCATACGGCCAGGGACTGGCCGACGAGTTCGAACAGCGCGCCAAGGCCGACGGCATCAAGGTGCTTTCCCACGACCACACCAACGACCAGGCGACGGACTTTCGCGCCATCCTCACCAGGATCAAGGGCGAGAGGCCCGATGCCATCATGTACGGCGGCCTGGACGCCACGGGCGGCCCGTTTGCCAAGCAGGCCAGGCAATTGGGCATCGGCGCCAAGATCGTCGCTGGCGACGGGCTGTGCGCGGACGATCTGGCCAAGCTAGCCGGCGATGCCGCCGACAACGTCATTTGTTCGATCGCGGGCGCCCCGTTGGAAAAAATGCCCAAGGGTGCGGGCTACACGGCGCGCTACATGAAGCGCTTCGGCACCCACCCGGTGCTGAACTCGCCGTTCGCCTACGACGCCGTCTATGTCATCGTCGATGCCATGAAGCGCGCTCAGTCGACCGACCCGGCCAGGATTCTCGCCGCGATGCCGGCAACCGACTACCAGGGCGTGCTCGGCCGGATCCAGTTCGACGCCAAGGGCGACCTGCGCCATGGCGTGGTCTCGATCTACAAATACGTCGACGGCAAGCAGACGCTGCTGGACGACGTGACGCAGCAATAGGCTCGATACCGGTCCTTTTATATGTCCCCAAATATACGAGGCCCGGGAAAAAGAGATACCGAACCCCGCCCAGGCGCTGACTGGCCGTTGAAAACACGGCCTTCAGCCCCATAGGGATTTTCCCCAAGAATTGAAAATTCCTTTTAAATCAATTAGTTAATCAATCAAAAATTATTAATTGCAATTGGGAATACATGCAAAAATCTCGCACTGCCGACAAGATCGGTGGAAGACTCCGGATGACTCCGTAGGCATGTATCAACAGCAACCCAATTCAAGGGGCCTAAGCATATGAAGTTTCAACTCAAACCCACCAGCGCAGCTCTGATCCTCGCCGGCGTCGCCTTGGCATTCGGCCAAACCGCCTCTGCCGACGTTACCGTCAAGATCGGCAGCGCCGCCCCGCTGACCGGCAGCATCGCCCACATCGGCCAGGACCAGGCCGACGGCGCCCAGCTCGCCGTCGACGAAATCAACAAGGCCGGCAACCTCGTCATCGGTGGCCAGAAAGTCAAGCTCGTCCTGGACTCGCAAGACGACCAGGCCGACCCCAAGACCGGTACGCAAGTTGCCCAGAAGCTGGTTGACGATGGCGTCGTCGCCGTGGTGGGCCACCTGAACTCCGGCGTTTCGATCCCCGCCTCCAAGATCTACAGCGACAACGGCGTGACCCAGATCACCCCGGCCTCGACCAACCCGCAATACACCCTGCAGGGCTACAAGACCACGTTCCGCGTGATCGGCACCGACGCCCAGCAAGGCCCCGCCCTGGCCAAGTACGCCCAGAAGCTGGGCATCAAGAGCGTTGCCATCGTTGACGACGCCACGGCCTACGGCCAAGGCCTGGCCGACGAATACGCCAAGACCGCCAAGGCCGAAGGCATCAAGGTCCTGTCGCGCGACGCCACCAACGACAAGGCCACCGACTTCAAGGCCATCCTGACCAAGATCAAGGCCGAGCGCCCCGACGCGATCTTCTACGGCGGCATGGATGCCACCGGCGGCCCGTTCGCCAAGCAGGCCCAGCAACTGGCCATCAAGGCCCGCATCATGTCCGGCGACGGCGTCTGCACGCCCGACCTGAGCAAGCTGGCCGGCAGCGCCACCGACGGCATCATTTGCTCGATCGCCGGCGGCGACCTGTCCAAGATGGCCGGCGGCGCCGACTTCGCCAAGAAGCTGAAGGCTGCCTTCGGCCACGACCCGGTCGTCTACTCGCCCTCGTCGTATGACGCGGTCCACGTGATCGTCGACGCCATGAAGCGTTCGAACTCCATCACGCGTGCCGGCATCCTGGCCGCCATGCCCTCGACCAACTACAACGGCCTGACCGGCAACATCCAGTTCGACCAGCACGGCGACCTGAAGAACGCCTCGATCTCGCTGTACAAGTACGTCGGCGGCAAGATGACGCTGCTCGACGTCGTGAAGATGTAATCCAGCCCGGATCTTGCGGGGGCCCTGCGGGGCTCCCGCATGCAACCTGCTCGCTGGCTTTTCTCAGCTTTTTCTCGAGATTCGCCCTCTTCCCGGACGGCGTCTCGCTTCTCGCACCCCGACCTCCAGCCTACCCGCGCGCCGCAAGGTGCCCGCTGGCGGGCGCGAAAGACATACCTGAATCGTCATGGACATATTCGTTCAACAAGTTATAAACGGCCTGGTACTGGGCAGCATGTATGCCATCATCGCCCTGGGCTACACGATGGTGTACGGCATTCTCGGCATCATCAACTTCGCGCACGGCGACATCCTCATGATAGGCGCCATGGTCGCCTACACGACGGTCAACCTGCTGCAGCACCATTTCCCCCACCTGGGCAACGTGCCCATCGTGCTGATATCCCTAGTCGTGTCGGCCACGGTCTGCGCCATGGTGGGCTTCACGATCGAGAAGGTGGCCTACCGGCCGCTGCGCAAGGCACCCCGACTGGCGCCGCTGCTCACGGCCATCGGCATGTCCATCACTCTCGAGACCATTGCCATGATCGTGTGGTCGCCCGATCCGCTGCCTTTCCCGCAGCTGCTGCCCACCGATCCGCTCAACGTCATCGCCCAGACCGACACGACCATCGGCGCGGTGATCTCCGGAACCGAGATCACGATCATCGTGACCGCGTTCCTGGTCATGGGCGGGCTGCTGCTGCTGGTGCACAAGACCAAGCTGGGCCGCGCCATGCGCGCCATCGCCGAGAATCCCAACAACGCCAGCCTGATGGGCGTGAACCCGAACTTCGTGATCTCGGCCACCTTCATGATCGGCTCTGCGCTGGCCGCCCTGGCCGGCCTGATGATGGCCCTGGAATACGGCCACGTGCACTTCTACATGGGCTTCATTCCCGGGCTGAAGGCCTTCACCGCCGCCGTGCTCGGCGGCATCGGCAACCTGGGCGGCGCCATGGTGGGCGGCATCGTGCTGGGCCTGATAGAACAACTGGGTGCAGGCTATATCGGCCAGCTCACGCACGGCGTCTTCGGCAGCAACTACCAGGACGTCTTCGCATTCATCGTGCTGATCATCGTGCTGGTCTTCAGGCCCTCCGGCCTGCTGGGCGAACGCGTGGCCGATCGCGCTTAAAGGAGACCGCAACATGAACTCCAATAAAAAACTCCTTTTGTACGTCGTCTACGCCGTACTGATCCTGATCGTCCCCGAGGTGGTTGGCACCCTGGGCGGCAATTACTGGGTGCGCGTGCTCGACTTCGCCATGCTCTATGTGATGCTGGCGCTGGGCCTGAACGTCGTGGTGGGCTTTACCGGCCTGCTCGACCTGGGCTATATCGCGTTCTACGCCGTGGGTGCCTACACGGCGGCGCTGCTGTCCTCGCCCCACCTGCCCACCCACTTCGAGTGGATCGCCCATGCGCTTCCCGGCGGCATGCACTCGCCCTACCTGCTCATCGCGGTGGTCGGCATGGTGCTGGCGGCGTTTTTCGGCGTACTGCTGGGCGCGCCGACGCTGCGCCTGCGCGGCGACTACCTGGCCATCGTGACGCTGGGCTTCGGGGAGATCGTGCGCATTTTCATGAACAACCTGTACAGCCCGATCAACTTCACCAACGGCCCCCAGGGCATCAACAACGTGGATCCGGTGCACTTCGGGGCGTTCAGCCTCGACAAGGATCACACGCTGTTCGGTTTCACGGTGACCGGGTCCATGCAGTACTACTACCTGTTCCTGATCGGCTCGCTGATCGTGATCGCGGTGTGTACCCGGCTGCAGAGCTCGCGCATCGGGCGCGCCTGGGCCGCCATCCGCGAGGACGAGCTGGCCGCCAAGGCCATGGGCATCAACACCCGCAACATGAAGCTGCTGGCCTTCGCCATGGGCGCATCCTTCGGCGGCCTGGCCGGTTCCATGTTCGGCGCCTTCCAGGGCTTCGTCTCCCCCGAGTCCTTCACGTTCTGGGAGTCGACCGTGGTGCTGGCCTGCGTGGTGCTGGGCGGCATGGGCCATATCCCGGGCGTGATCCTGGGCGCGCTGCTGATGTCGATCTTCCCCGAAATCCTGCGCGTCACGGTCGGGCCGTTGCAGCAGCATCTCTTCGGCCACGAGATCGTCAGCCCGTCCATCATCCGCCAGGGCGTCTATGGCATCTCCATGGTGTTGATCATGCTGTACCGCCCGGCAGGCTTGTGGCCAGCGCCCAAGCATGAAGACCGCATCGCCAAGCTGAACAAGCAGAACGGCAAGCAAGCGGCCGCATAAAGCCAAGACCCACAGATACGCAAAGCAATATGAGCCAAGACATCCGACTTTCCGTCAAGGGCGTGAACAAGCGCTTCGGCGGCCTGCAGGCGCTCTCCGACGTGGGCCTGCAAATCCAGGCTGGCGAGATCTACGGCCTGATCGGCCCCAACGGCGCCGGCAAGACCACGTTCTTCAACGTCATCACCGGCCTGTACACCCCCGATTCGGGCGAGTTCATCCTCGAGGGCAAGCCTTACACGCCCGAGGCCGTACACCAGGTCACCCAGGCCGGCATCGCCCGCACCTTCCAGAACATCCGCCTGTTCGGCGGCATGACCGCCCTGGAAAACGTCATGGTGGGGCGCCACGTGCGCACCCACCAGACCATCATCGGCGCGGTCTTTCGCACCCCGGCCGAGCGCCGGGAGGAAAAGGCGATCCGCGACCGCGCCATGGAACTGCTCGACTACGTGGGCATTTCGCAATACGCCCACTACACCTCGCGCAACCTCTCCTACGGCCACCAGCGCCGGCTGGAGATCGCCCGCGCCCTGGCGACCGACCCCAAGCTGCTGGCGCTGGACGAACCGGCGGCAGGCATGAATGCCACCGAAAAAGTGGAGCTCACCAGCCTGCTCGACAAGATCCGCGCCGACGGGCGCACCATTTTGCTGATCGAACACGACGTCAAGCTGGTCATGGGCCTGTGCGACCACATGACCGTGCTCGATTACGGAAAAATCATCGCTGAAGGACTGCCCGAAGATGTCCGGAAGGATCCCAAGGTCATCGAAGCCTATCTGGGCGCGGGAGGTCACTGAACCATGTCCGAAATCGTACTCAAAATCTCGGGCCTGCAGGTCAACTACGGCGGCATCCAGGCCGTCAAGGGCGTGGACCTGGAAGTGCACAAGGGCGAACTGGTCACGCTGATCGGCGCCAACGGCGCCGGCAAGAGCACCACCATGCGCGCCATCACCGGCCTGAAGCCCTACTCCACCGGCGACATCCAGTACATGGGCCAGTCGATCAAGGGCATGCCCACGCACGAGCTGCTGTCCCGCGGACTGGTCATGGTGCCCGAAGGCCGCGGCATCTTCGCGCGCATGACCATCTACGAAAACCTGATGATGGGCGCCTACAAGCGCAACGACAAGGCCGGCATCGAGGCCGACATCGAGCGCATGTTCACCTTCTTCCCCCGCCTGAAGGAACGTGCAACCCAGCTGGCCGGCACGCTCTCGGGCGGCGAGCAGCAAATGCTGGCCATGTCGCGCGCCGTGCTCAGCCAGCCCAAGCTGCTGCTGCTGGACGAGCCCTCGATGGGCCTGTCGCCCATCCTGGTCGACAAGATCTTCGAGGTCGTGCGCGAGATTTCCCAGGAAGGCATCACCGTCCTGCTGGTCGAGCAGAACGCCCGCCTGGCCTTGCAGGCCGCCAACCGCGGCTATGTCATGGACTCGGGCACCATCACCATGACCGGCGACGCGCAGGAAATGCTGCACGATCCGCGCGTGCGTGCGGCCTATCTGGGCGAATAAGCCACACTGGCACGAATCCGGCCGGGCATGACGGCCGCCATGCAGGGCAATGAGCTAAGCTTGTTGCCCTGTTTTCGCTTTTGCCGTCCCGAGGCGCCCCATGGCATTGCATACCTGGCTCCTGTACCTGCTCGCATCGACCGGCCTGTCCATCACGCCCGGCCCCAATACCCTGCTGGCGCTCACCCACGGCGCCCTGCACGGCCACCGCAAGACGCTGTGCACCATCAGCGGCGGTGCGCTGGGCTTCACGGGCCTGATCGCCCTGTCCATGCTGGGCATCGGCGCGCTGATCCAGGCCTGGGAGCCGGCCCTCATCGTGCTCAAGTGGGTGGGCGGTGCCTACCTGGTATGGCTGGGCGTGAACCTGTGGCGTTCGCCCGGAGTGCAGGTGCAAGCGCAGTCCGATGCGGCCGCCGTCTCGGTGCGCGGTGCGCGCCTTTTTCGCCAGGGTTGCCTGTCGGCCGTATCCAACCCCAAGGCGCTGCTGTTCTACGGCGCCTTCCTGCCGCAGTTTCTCGCCCCCGGGCGCAGCCTGGCGCTGCAGTTCGCCATCATGGCCGCCACATTCGTCGCCATCGAATTCATGTACGAATACCTGCTGGCCCGCCTGGCCTATCGCGTCCAGCCCTGGCTGGCGCGTCACGGCCGCCGCTTCAACAAGACTTGCGGCGCCCTGTTCGCCCTGTTCGGCATCGTCATGCCCACGACCTGAGTCAGGCGGGGCCGGCCGGAACCCGAGGCCCGCGCTGGCCGGCCTGGACGAAGCATGTTAACTTTTTGTGACTTAACAAGACGGATCAGGAATGCGCCGTCCACTCTCCTAGCACGAGGCAAGCTCCTCGCGATATGTCCGGTATCTTCCTCCTGCTGCAGGCCCTGGTCTATTTCATCGTCTTGGCGACGACCTTCTACTATCGCAGGGCGCTCGGGCTCGGGGTGTTTTTCTGCGTGCTCGGGGCCATGCATTTCCTCGAGACCTATCTCGCCGCCGTCTACTTCATCCCGACGCCGTTCGGCCTGATCTCGCCGGGTTCGACCATACTCTTCTCGGGCAAGCTGGCCATCTTCCTGCTGCTCTACATCAAGGAAGATGCCGAGAACATGCGCCAGCCCATCTACGGCCTGCTGATCGGCAACGCGCTCATGCTGGTACTGGGCCTGTTGCTGCGCGTGGACTTCCAGCCGGCCAGCCTGCCCGGCTACAAGCCCGATCTGCAATTCCTCGACCAGATGGGCCTGCTCATGATCCTGGGCACGGGGTTGTTGTTCGTCGACCTGATCGCGGTCGTGCTTTTATACGAAAAACTGCGCATGACCTTCGTGACGCGACGCCTGTTCGGCCGGATCTTCGCCTGCCTGGCCATCGTGCTGACCTTCGACCAGATCTGCTTTTTCAGCGGCCTGCACTATCTCGCCCATGTGCCGATGTCGGCGCTGTATGGCGGATGGATCGCCAAGATGATCGCCTCGGCCTTGTTCAGCCTCATGGTGACCGTGTATTTGCGCTACGTGGAAACCGACACGCCCGGCACGCCCGCGACCGCGCCCCGCGACGTGTTCGACCGCCTCACCTATCGCCACCGCTACGAGAAGCTGATCGAGCAGGTGGGCCGCGATGCGCTGACCGGCCTGCAGGATCGCGGCCAGTTCGACATCAGGGGCCCGGCCACTCTGCAGAACTCGGCGCAGAACAAGCTGCCCCTGAGCCTGCTGATGATAGACATCGACGACTTCAAGAGCATCAACGACCAGTACGGCCATCCGGCCGGGGACCGCGTCATCCGCAGCGTGGTCGAGACCATACTCTCGGTGCTGCGCAAGCAGGATGCCCTGTTCCGCTATGGCGGCGAGGAATTCGCGCTGCTTTGCCTGGGCATGACGGACAACGCGGTGATGGCGATGGCCGAGCGCATCCGCCTGGCCGTGGCCACCGCGTCGCATTCCGGCCTGAGCCGGCCCGTGACGATCAGCATCGGCGTGGCGAGCTTTCCCCGCCATGCCCTGGATTTCCCTACCCTGCTGGCACGGGCGGACGAAGCGCTCTACCACGCCAAGGCGCTGGGCCGCGACAAGGTCTACACCCAATCCTTCCTGCCCACCTCGTGAGCCCGGCCAGGAAGGCGCAGCCGCCGCCGACTCGGGTCGCCGGCTCACTGCCCCGGGTTTGTTGTATAGTAGAGGGCTTGCCAGGGCGCAATGGCAGAGTGGTCATGCAGCGGATTGCAAATCCGTGTACGTCGGTTCGATTCCGGCTTGCGCCTCCAAAGATTTCCCGGTTCATCCCGACATTGGCCCGCCGCACAGGCGGGCTTTTGTTTGGGGCCTGTCAACGCTGAAGA
>DAIDKG010000198.1 GCA_027450125.1 Bordetella sp.
GGCACGGAAGGGTGCGGGGGCGCTTTCGCCGGCATGGCACGCAAGGCCTGCAATGTCTTCAAGCCTGCGCGGCCGTCGGCAGGCAACCCCAGTTGCTGCTGCACCGCCTGCAGCGCCTGGTGCGTGCGTGTACCGATAATGCCGTCAGGCTGGCCAATATCGTAGCCCTGCCCGATCAGCAGGGTCTGGAGTTCGCGGCGCTCGATGCGCGACAGACCGGGGTCGTCCGTCGGCCAGGGCACGACGAACGGGCCGCCGCCCTTGAGGCGATCGGACAGGTGCGCAATGGCCAGCGCATAGTTCTCGGATGCGTTGTAGGAATAGATCGCATCGAAATTTCGCGTCACCAGGAACGCCGGGCCCTGCGGGCCGGCCGGCAGCAGCAGACCGGCCATCGCTGCGCCCGCCGGCATAGGCCGGCCATCGGCACGCCTGACGCCGCGTGCCGCCCATGACGACAGGGGATGCTTGTTGCGGCGGCTTGCACTGGAAGTATCCATGCCTGCGGGCAGAATCACCTCGAAGCCCCAGGGCAAGCCGGTCTGCCAGCCGGCCTTCTTGAGGTAATTGGCCGTCGATGCCAGGGCATCGGGCACGCTGTCGATCAGATCGGGACGGCCTGTGCCGTTGAAATCGACCGCCAGGCGCAAATAGGTCGATGGCATGAACTGCGTCTGGCCGAAAGCGCCGGCCCATGAGCCGACCAGTTTCTCGGGCGCGATCCCGTCGTCCTGCACAATCTTGAGCGCGTCGAGGAATTCGCCGCGGAAGTAGCCTTGCCGACGGCCGAAGCACGACAAGGTCGACAGCGAGGTCAGCAACGGCCTGCCGCCCTGGATCCGGCCGTAGTTGCTTTCTATGCCCCATACCGCCGCCACGACGGCTGCATCCACGCCGAATTGCGCCTGCACGCGGTCCAGTTCCGCGCGCCACTTCGCCATGGCGGCACGGCCGTCGCTCACGCGCTCCTGATCGACCAGGCCGGCCATATAGTCCCATACCGGCTGGACGAATTCGGGCTGCGCGTCCAGCAGCGGCAGCACGGTCATGTCGGGGGACAAACGCGCCGTCTGGGTGTCGTAGGTCGAGGCCGACACGCCGCGCTTGAGCGCTTCGGGCTTGAGCGCGGCCAGGCAACCACGAAAGGCGCCCAGGTCCGGCGCAGAGGGCGGTTCCTGTGCGCCGGCCGCGCCGCAATGCAGGCAGGCCGCCAGCGCCAGTATCAATGCGGGTGTGTGGAATCGAAGCGTCATTGGACTGATTCTAGCGCCAGCAGTGGCGCTGCCGGTTTCGGCTACAGCGCCTGCAGTTCCGCGTCGCTGAAGCCCGCGGCACGGCGCGCCTCCAGATTGAACGGGCCGCGCAGTTTGGGCGCGCCGTAACGCTGCGCCAGTTCGGCATACGCGGCCACGGGGTCCAGGCTGCGCTGTTCGCACGCATGCCTGTACCAGCGATTGCCTATCGCCACATGCCCTATTTCGTCTCTCAGTATGATGTCCAGTATGGCGGCGGCCTTCATGTCGCCCGCGCCCGCCAGCTTGCGCCGTATCGGCGGCGAGGCGTCCAGGCCGCGGGCTTCGAGCGTGCGTGGCACCAAGGCCAGCCGCGCCAGCAGGTCACCGCGCGTCTTTTCGGCCATCTCCCACAGGCCGTTGTGCGCGGGAAAATCCCCATAGGCGCTGCCCAGCGTGGCCAGATGCCGGTTGAGCAGGTCAAAGTGGTGCGCCTCTTCACGCGCCACACGCAGCCAGTCGCGGTAATAGGCCTCGGGCTGACCGGAAAAGCGCCAGATCGCGTCCAGCGCCAGATTGATGGCATTGAACTCGATGTGGGCCAGGGCGTGCAGCATGGCAGCCCGGCCTTCGGGCGTGTGCACCGGGCGCGGCGCCAGTTGGTCCGGCAGCACCAGTTCGGGGCGTGCCGGGCGGCCGGGCAGGCCGGCAGGTTCGGACAGCAGCGCAAGAGCGTCGACCGGCGCGAGCTCGTCGATGGCAGCCACCGCCGCCAGCTTGTCAGGCCAGCTCTGAACCTGCAGTGCCCGCAGCGCCTGCAGCCGCAGGGTCGGGCCGGGAGAATGGGAAATCATGGAAGGCTGCGCGAACTCGATATCGGCAATGTAGCATCCGCCCTTTTCGCCGGCAGGCGCCGCAGGCCTCCTTTATCATTGCACCATGCCGCCCTCGGACACCTTACACCTGGAAGCTTCGCTGCAAGCCTTCGAATGCGCGCAATGGAACGCCCTGGCCGGCGACCAGCCTTTCGTGCGGCACGAATTCCTGGCGGCGCTGCACGAAACAGGCTGCGCCGCGCCGGACACCGGCTGGACTCCGTGCTTTCTGGCGCTGCGCCGCGGCGGCGCGCTGGCCGGCGCCGTGCCGCTCTATCTCAAGACCCATTCGCGCGGCGAGTATGTATTCGATCAGGGCTGGGCCGAGGCCTACGCGCGCCACGGCCTGCCCTACTACCCCAAGCTGCTGTCGGCCGTGCCTTTTACACCCGTGTCCGGCGCGCGGCTGCTCGCCAGCAACCAGGAAGATCGAGCCGCCCTGGCCCGCGGCCTGATCGAGCTGGCGCGCCGGCTGGACCTGCCGTCCCTGCATCTGCTCTTTCCGCGCGACGAAGATCTGGCGGCGCTGCGCCAGGCCGGCTATCTGCTGCGCGAGGGCATTCAGTTCCACTGGCGCAACGCAGGCTATACGGACATGGACGATTTTCTGGCCGCTTTCAATCACGACAAGCGCAAGAAGATCAGGCAGGACCGCAAGAAGGTCGCACAAGCCGGCATCCGCTACCGCTGGCTGCGCGGCCGGGATATCGATGCGGCCGCGCTCGGCTTCTTCTACGATTGCTACTGCCGAACCTATTACGAGCATGGCAATCCGCCCTACCTGAACGCCGCGTTCTTCCGGCAACTGCATGAGCAGATGCCGGACGCCATGGTGCTCATCCTCGCGTCAAGGGGCGACATGCCCGTCGCTGCCGCGCTGAACCTGCAAGGCGGCGACGCGCTTTATGGCCGCTACTGGGGCAGCACGCAATTCGTTTCCGGCCTGCACTTCGAGACCTGCTACATGCAGGCCATCGAGTACTGCATCGCCAACCGGCTGGCGCGCTTCGAGGGCGGCGCGCAAGGCGAGCACAAGATCGCCCGCGGCCTGCTGCCCACCCCCACCTGGTCGGCGCACTGGATCGCCGATCCGCGCTTTGCCGATGCAATAGAGGATTTCCTGAACCGTGAAACCGCCGCCGTCCAGGACTACATGGACGAGCTGGACATGCATGCGCCGTTCAAACGCGCCGCCGGCTCCTGAGGCGAAAGCCGCGATGCGGCGCGCCTGTCAGCGGCCCCCCGCAATCGGCAGAACCGGCGCGGCTTTGCTTTGCGGCATGAGCCGGGCCGGGGAAAATGACCATTTTCAGTAATACCCCCGGGTTCATGACGGAATTTGCGCGTTGTATAGTGCCCGCCAGATTGCGTATGCGGTATCCCCGAAAAGCACGGTGAGCGATGGAGCCCTCAGATTCTTTTTTGCTGTATGTTGTGCTGTTCCTGTTTCTGGCGGCTCTGATCGTGGCGGCGTTGATCATCGTTGCGCTCAGGAAAGAACAAAAAGAAAGCCCGATCCCCGACAGCGTCGCAGAACCCTCCGTCAGCATCGCAGCCCCCCCCGGCACGAGCAGGCCGGATGATCAATTCCAGGAAAAACGCGCCGCCGTCACGGCGCTGCGCGCGGACATCGACCTGGCCCTGCACACCATGGAACTGCAGGGCAGCATCTCGCCCCAGCAATGCCTGACCACGGTCGAGCAGGTCTACCAGGGCTGGCTCAAGAAGAACTCGCCGCTGTTCCCCGACGAGCAAGGCAAGATCACCTTGCTGGGCAAAAAGGCCGGGCTCTGGAGCTACCGGCTTCCCGGCGAGCTGGAAGGCCTGGCAACCAAGCAACCCGGGTGAACCGGCCCGGTTCCCGGCAGCGCATCTTGTGAGGCCGGGCGCGTATTGCTAAGCTACGCGCGTTCCAGCACGCTGCATGGAAGAGACCGCCCCGGCAAGGGCGGCGCCGACGGAGCAACCACCCCGGAAACTCTCAGGCA
>DAIDKG010000199.1 GCA_027450125.1 Bordetella sp.
TGCGGCAGGATTACCAACCGAAGCTAGATTCCAAATCCCGGTGGTGTGAAAAATACGAGCAGGTCACTATCCCCGCGAAGTCGTCAAGCGCGCTCTGGAATTGAATGCCGCCGCCATCCTCATTGGGCATCCGCATCCGAGTGGCCTGGCCAGCCCCAGCTCGGCCGACATCGAGTTCACCCGGCAGCTCCAGAAGGCCCTGCAGCTGGTCGACGTGCGCCTGCTCGATCACGTGATCGTCGCGGGCAGCCAGGTCGTGTCGCTGGCTCAGCAAGGGCATATGTAGCCCTCGGGCGCGCAGTGCGCGCCTTTTTTTGCCCTTGAAGTTGGCGGCTGCGCCGAGTCTGGTCAAGGTCAAACCTCCGGAAGCACTGCACGGAGCCTACTGTCGCCGTTCCCGCCAGCTCGGACAGCGGCGCCGGCGGCGCATTGCATTGTCGCCACCGTGCCCCTTTCAAGGGCTTTCGCGGCATATCCTCGCGCGCTGCGCTTACTGCGGTATTCCACGCTCCCTTGACCGTGCTTTGCGTGCCCAGCGCCCGCATGCCCCGTGCAGTGCAAAGCAGACTCCCTGCCGCGGCTGCACGACAAGGAGCCGCACATGAGCCGCATCGTCCTGGGCAACTGCTTGGAAGTCATGCCGACCTTTCCCGCAGCAAGCGTTGATTTCATCCTCACCGATCCCCCGTACTTGGTCAATTACAAGGACCGCACCGGTCGCAGCATCGCGGGTGACGTCACCGGCGACTGGCTTGGTCCGGCCTTCGCGCAGATGCACCGCGTCTTGCGCAATGACACCTTCTGCGTGTCGTTCTATGGTTGGCAGGCCGTCGACCAGTTCATGGCCGCCTGGCGCGCGGCCGGCTTTCGGATCGTCGGGCATCTGGTCTTTGCCAAGTCCTACAGCTCTTGCTCGCGCTTTCTGAAGTATCAGCACGAATCGGCATATCTGCTTGCCAAGGGCCGGCCGGCCATGCCGGAGGCGCCGCTGGCCGACGTGCTGCCCTGGAAATACACGGGCAACCGCTATCACCCCACGCAAAAACCCGTCGAATGCCTGCGCCCGCTGGTCGAATCCTTCTCACCGGCGCATGGAATCGTGCTCGATCCCTTCGCCGGTTCCGGCTCGACTTGCGTAGCGGCGCGCGATGCCGGCCGCCGGTATCTCGGTATCGAGCTCGATCCGAAGTACCACACCGCGGCCGCGGCCCGGCTCGCCCAGCGCTCGGAATTGAGGATGGCTGCATGACGACGGTTTCCGAAATGAAGAACAACATCGCCGCGCAGCTGCGCGGCATGGCCCGGGTCGATATCGGGCGGGTCGAGATGATCGCCGCGGGCACGGACTTGAAATACCTCGCGCATGAGGAAATCGCCCGGCGCCGCGTCATGTCTAGAGGGCAATTTATCCAAAGCCTGACCGACGCCGAGCTGGCGGCCGTCGAGGCGGGCAGGGTAGACCTGGCTGAGATCGCGTGCCAGGTGTGCACCGAATTCTGACCGTTCGGCCGGGCCGGGTTATCCCCGGCGCCGGCGTCCTGTCGATCGAGCTGCTGCGCAGATGGCTGGGATGACGTTAGCGGCGTTGCCGAAGGAAAAAACTACACGCCTGCACCGCGCCTACCGTCGCGGTGCGCTTTCCGCTAGGATAAGCGGGCTCGCGATTTCAACGACACGTTTGCACGTCGCCGGCCGGCAACTCTGGGAGACTCATGCGCCGCCTTTCAATTTTGAGTTTTCTTGTCCGCTTCATATCCTCGGCAATGGGCCTGTCGAACTGAAATTTCTTGAAAAACCCATTGAAGCTCTATCCGATTTGGATATCGCCTTTCAGACCGTCGATCGTTACTTGGGCAATTATCATTCGTTCGGTTGCTTGCGCCTCATGCCAAATATGCACGTGGGCCGCGTTGACGTTGAACTGACTGATGCCGCGCTTTTGCAGTTCAAGCAGCTGCCGTTGCCGCAAGGAAAGTTTCCTTGGAACCCCGTTCAAGATCAGACTCAGTTCGAGTTCTTGATGCGCGTGGTGCCGCCGCCGCTGCCACAAGCCGTGGCTGAAGGAGGAACTTCGACCGAAATTAGAAAAAATAAACTCTTGGACTTGTTGCGCGCAGATAATCCAGCGGCTTCGCTGGTCAGAATCCTGAGGTTTTTCTATGCCCCAGAGCTTGGCGGCTAGCAGTGTCAAAACCGGTACCCCTCTCTTAGCGTCTCCCGGCAAAGCCGGGCCGCGCTGTCGTGCTGCGCATCGAGCCTCGCAGATGAACCCCGCATCCACGAGTCTCGCCCCTGGCGGGCTTCCATCGTTCCCTCGTTCCTCGGCTGACGCCTACGCGCCGGCATAGCCGGCGCTGCGCGCTGCGCTTGCCCGCTCCTGGCCATCATTTCAAACAAGATCGTCGCAAGCCAGACGGGGGAGGGCAGCCTTGCTCCCGGTCATGGTGACACACCGTTCTCGCGTTCAAGGGCTGCGCGCACCTCGTGCGCTGGCGGCTATGCCGGCTGCGCCCCTTGAGCGCTGCGCTGCGGCGTGCCCCTGCGGGTCCGGGCAATACCGCCCAGATCACGGAGCACACCATGAGCAAAGCGCAGCAGCGTCGCTACTTCAATTCGGCTGGCGAACATCAAAAGGCCATCCTGGGCATATTGCAGGCCATCGGCCGCAGTCGCGGCCTTGATCGCGTGTGGTCTGACTGGATAGAAGTTTCGGCTATTGCACTGGCCAAACTGGATCTTCGTCAGGCCGATGCGCGCGAGGACCGGTACCGCCAGATCATGGGCCAGTACGAAAAGGATGAAGCGCAGCATCTGGCCCAGGCTTTCGCGCACCTGGTCATGGCCTTCGAGGAAAGCCAGGCCGCGGGCGAATTTGGTGACCTCTTGGGCAGCACCTTCATGATGCTGGACATGGGCAGTTCTCACAACGGCCAGTTTTTCACCCCCTACGAAGTATCCATGATGATGGGCATGATGCTCATGGGCGAGGGCCAAGAACTTGTGCGGAAAGTCGGCGAGCGTGGATTCGTCCGCCTACTGGAGCCGGCCTGCGGCGCCGGCGGCATGGTCATCGCGGCGGCTCAGTCCCTGCACCAGGCCGGCGTGCCATATCAGCAATCAATGCATGCGGTAGCGATCGACATCGACCGGCGCTGCGCGCACATGGCGTTCTTGCAACTGGCGCTGTTGCATATCCCTGCGCAGGTGATCCACGGCAATGCGCTGTCTGGCCAGGCCTGGGAACATTGGTACACGCCTGCGCACATCATGAGCGGCTGGGGCGCTCGGCTTCGCCAGCGCGACGAAGAGGATGGTGCGGCGACGAAGCTCTTGATCTCTGAAACGGTCGACGGATCACAGACAGCCATTGAGCCGAAAGCGCATAGCTTCATGCCCCATGCTGCCAGAGCAGCAGCGGCCGCAGGCCAAATGACACTGTTCTAGCCAGCAGCTCGGCCCCACGCGGGGCCATTTTCATTTCTGGCACCAGGTTCTGCTCGATGCGCACAAATCTGCTGCGCGCTTCGCTTGCTTGAGCCTTCGGCTGTGCATCCGTGCGCTTCGCTTCGGATGCCATTTGAGCCCCTGCGGGGC
>DAIDKG010000200.1 GCA_027450125.1 Bordetella sp.
GCACGCGGTCCATGGCCAGCGGCGAGATCCGCATGGAAGGCGCGCGCGCCTGGCTGGTGGGCGAGCGCGGCAAGGGCTTCAAGCAGATGGCCGACATGATCAACAACTCGCGCCTGTCCAACGGCATGCGCGCGGCCGGCCTGATGCGCCGTGCGCTGACCGAGGCCACGTTCGTGGCGCAGAACCGCCGGGCCTTCGGTAAGCGGCTCATCGACATGCCGCTGATGCGCCGGCAGTTGACCAAGATGACGGTCTGGACCGAGCAGGCGCGCAGCATCATGCTGCAAACCGCGCAGGCGCTGTCGGCTGCCGATCAGGGAAAAGGCGATCCGGCGCTGGCGCGCATTCTCACCCCGCTCATCAAGTTTCGCGCCTGCCGCGATGCGCGCAAGGTCACCGGCGACGGCATGGAAGTGCGCGGCGGCTGCGGCTATATCGAGGAGTGGACCGAGCCGCGTCTGCTGCGCGACGCGCATCTGGGTTCGATCTGGGAGGGCACCAGCAACATCGTCGCCCTGGACGTGCTGCGCGCAGTCCGCAAGGAAGGCGCGCTGCCCGCCCTGAAGCGCCACATCGACACGCTGCTGGCCGATGGCCTGCCCTGCGCCGCGCCGCTGGCAGATCTGCAGGCGCGCACCCTGGATCGGGCTTACGCGCTGGCCCGGCACGCGGCCGATCGCGGCCGCGACGACCTGGCCCGCCAGGCCGCTTCGGCGCTGTATCACGCCCTGACCCTGGCCGCGCTGCGCTGGGAGGCGCGCACGCCTGCGCTGCAGGCACGCGCGCTGATCGCCGATCAGGTCCTGCTCCATCGCATGGCGCCGCGCGACCCTTGCGCCATTGCGGATGACGAAGACGCAGCCTGCCGCGCCATCCTGCAATACGCGCTCTGACGCACGACGCACACGACGACAGGCCGGCGCGCGAGCCGGCTGCAGCGGGATCCTGCATGAAGCCAAGGTGTCGATCGACTGATCGCCCGTGTTACGGAGAATAGCCGCCATGTCCCAAGTCCCCATTCCGCCCGGATCGCTCTCGGGCTGCAAGGTGGTCGACCTGTCCCGCGTGCTGGGCGGCCCCTATTGCACGCAGATCCTGGCCGACCACGGCGCCGAGGTGCTCAAGATCGAGCCGCCCGACGGCGACGAGACGCGCGGCTGGGGCCCTCCCTTTCTGGACGGGACGGCTTCCTACTTCGTCGGCGTGAACCGCAACAAGCGCGGCCTGTCGCTGGACCTGTCGGATGAACCAGGCCAGCGGCGCCTGCGCTCCCTGCTCGCCGACGCCGACGTGCTGATCGAAAACTTCAAACCGGGCACGCTGGAAAAATGGGGGCTGGGCTACGCCGCATTGAGCCGGGATTTTCCGCGGCTGATCCACTGCCGGGTCAGCGGCTTCGGCGGCGACGGGCCGCTGGGCGGACTGCCCGGCTACGACGCTTGCGCCCAGGCCATGTGCGGCCTGATGAGCGTCAACGGCGAAGCGGACGGCTCAGGCACACGCGTAGGCCTGCCGGTGGTGGACATGGTGACGGGCCTGAACGCTGCGGTGGCCATCCTGCTGGCGCTCAACGAGCGCCAGCGTAGCGGCCTGGGGCAGTTTCTCGACATCGCGCTCTACGACTGCGCGCTGTCGCTGCTGCATCCGCATGCGCCCAATTACTTCTACAGCGGCCAGGTGCCCAGGCCCACCGGCAACGCGCACCCCAACATCGCGCCGTACGAGACGCTACCCACGCGCAGCGGCCCGCTCTTTCTGGCGGTCGGCAACAATCGGCAGTTCGCCGGCCTGGCGCGCATGCTGGGCGCGCCGGAATTGGCCGATGATCCGCGCTTTGCCAGCAATGCCGACCGCCTGAAGAACCGGGCTGCGCTGCATGCGCGGTTGGCCGAACTGCTGCGCGGACACGACGCCGCGCAATTCTCGGAGCGCCTGCTGCGCGCCGGCGTACCGGCGGCCGCGGTGCAGGATGTGGCCCAGGCCCTGGACCATCCGCATACCGCGCATCGCAATATGGTGTGGCGCGAGGGCGATTACATAGGGCTGGGCACGCCCATCAAGCTGTCGCGCACGCCGGGTGGGCTGCGCAGCCTGCCGCCGGCGCTAGGCGCGAGCAACGACGAATACGGCTGGTGATGCGCGTCGGCGATCCGGCGCACGTCACGCGAACGGATTGCCGGGTCTGGCCTCGGCGCCTGCCAGATCGCTGGCGCCGTCCGCAAGGTTGTACTCGCGCTGCACGGCCTGCAGCACCGCCGCGATGTCGCGGTCGAAGCCGGCCGCGTTGCCGAAATGCTTCATCGTCCAGTTGCAGCCGGCCTTGTCCGGTTCGGCCAGCCGGTCCGGCCGCGGCACCACGATCCTCACGCCTTCCTCGACGACCGCGGGCAGGCGGTCCAGGCGCTTGCGGACTTCGTCCTGCAGCCTCGATGCATTGGCCGTTTTGCGGATCATATGTGCTTCCTCGAATGGGGCGGTTCTGTCGTTGCTGAAACGTTCGGGACGATCGGCGGCGCCTCGAACTTGCAGTATCGCATCCTGGAATGCCGTCGAAACCGCCAGGCGCTCGCCACATGGTTCATGCACGGGGCAGTGCGGCTACCGATCGCCCGACATGACGCTGGCTACGGCATAGCCCTGGCTCCGGCATAGAATCGAGGCTTGTCCCGGCCCGCCCCACACGCCCATGCGCCTGCGCCATATCGAAATCTTCGAAGCCATCCGCCGCACCGGCTCCCTGACCGAAGCCGCGGCCACGCTGCACATCACGCAGCCGGCGGCCAGCAAGCTGCTGGCCAATGCCGAGACGCACCTGGGTTTCAAGCTGTTCGAGCGCGTCAAGGGTCGGCTGGTGGCGACCCGCGAGGCCGAGATCCTCACGCCCGAGATTGCTCGCCTGAGCCAGGACCTGAACGGCGTGCGCAAGCTGGCCGCGAGCCTGCGCGAGCGTCCGCACGGCCACTTGCGGCTGGGCTGCGCGCCCGCGCTGGGCCTGGGGCTGCTGCCGCGGGTCATCCGCGCCAGCCGCGAAACCCGTCCCGGCCTGACCTTCGACATCCAGACCCATCACAGCGCCGAACTGGTGCAGGGCCTGCTCACGCGCGAGCTGGACCTGGCCGTGACCTTCGACACGCACGACTACCCCGGCCTGGTGCGCGAGGAGATCGGCCATACCGAGCTGGTGAACCTGGGAAGAAAGCCGGGCGAGGGCCCGGTCAGCCTGAAGCAGCTATGCCAGGACGCGCTGATCGTGCTCGATCCGCGCGATGCCGCGGGGGCCTTGCTGCAGATGGCCCTGGACGCGCAGGACCTGCAGGCGCCGCAATCCCTGCAGGTGCAGACCCACTATGTGGCCTGCGCCCTGGCCGAGGCGGGCTGCGGCGAAGCCGTGGTCGACGCCATCACCGCCCGCGCCATGCTGCGTCCGGGCATGCGCATGCGGCCCATCGCGCCCGCGCT
>DAIDKG010000201.1 GCA_027450125.1 Bordetella sp.
GTCGGCTCGCGCCGGATCCTGCAAACCGATGAGCCCTGCGAAGACAAGATCGCGATAAGGGTCGCGCTCCGAGCTGGCGTCAGTCTTGAAGGCGCCCGCCAGCACGCGCAGGCCATGGCGTCCCATGGCGGCGATTCGCTCGGTCCATCGGCGGCGCGCGGCGTCGTCCATCGATGCCATGCCGCCCGCCGAGAGCACATGCGTACACCCGGCCAGCACTTGCTCCGGTGCTCCCTTTATGGCGTAAAAATGTCCGCCGCCATGGCGGTGCACGGTCGCCATCATCTTGCTGGCATTGTCGAAAGCATGCTTGCATGCGATCGGATATCGCGCGAGCAGTTCCTGATGGGTCAGGCCGTTGGCCCTGCCGGCCAGCAGCAGCGCAATTTCCATCGGATCGCCGCTTTGTGCCGCGTCGCCGTGGCCTAGCGACGCGTCATTGCAGAGCACGGCGACCTTCAGCAGGCATCGCGCAGGCTCTCCGTCGGCGATGTCCGTGTCCTGTGCCATCTCCATCTCTCCGGACTCGACCCACAACCGCCGCACCGTCATCTTGTTCTCGGTCAGCGTGCCGGTCTTGTCGGTCAGGATCACGGTGGTGGCGCCCAATGTTTCGACTGCCGAGAGGCGCTCTATGAGCGCGTTCTGGCGCGCCATGCGCCACATTCCGCGGGCAAGCGCCAGGGTGGCGACGATCGGCAGTCCTTCGGGGATGG
This sequence comes from Bordetella sp., assembly GCA_027450125.1. Classification (GTDB taxonomy): domain Bacteria; phylum Pseudomonadota; class Gammaproteobacteria; order Burkholderiales; family Burkholderiaceae_B; genus Bordetella. Next base: position 717 of record DAIDKG010000201.1, read on the forward strand.
CCGCCACAGCCAGGGCGAGCGCCGCTTGCACCACCAGCAGACCGCTTTGTCCGGTTGCCAGGCCCGCCATCGCGATGCCCGCGGCCAGGGCCACGACCACCCATATGAGCTGGTTGGACAATCGCGCCAGCTTGCGTTCGAGCGGCGATTTTTCAGGCTTCGCGTCGTCGATCAATCGGGAGATACGGCCGATTTCGGTGTGCGAGCCTGTGGCCACGACCACGCCAATGGCGCTGCCGCGCGTAACGGTCCCACCCTTGAACAGCATCGATCTGCGATCGGCGATCCGCGCCTCCTGCATCACGGATTCCGGCGATTTCTCCACAGGTATGGATTCGCCTGTAAAGGTCGACTCATCGACGGCTATCTGCGCGCTCTCGATGATGCGCAGGTCTGCGGGAATCGCATCGCCGGCCTCCAGAGCAACAATGTCGCCCGGCACGAGTTCTTCGCTCGCCAGCATGCGCCGGTGTCCGCCGCGGCGCACTCGGGCGTCATTTCGGCCCAGCGCGCGCAAGGCCTCGATCGAACGTGCCGCCCTGAACTCGGTGATGAAGCCGATAAGCGTATTGAGCAGCAGCACCACACCGATCGCCACGCCCTCCTCGGTCTCGCCGAACCAGAGCGCAAGTGCGGCTGCCGCGGCGAGCAAGTAAACGCATGGGCTCTGCAATTGATGCAGAACCATGACCACGGCGCTCGCTCCCCTGCGGACAGCGATCGTGTTCGACCCGAATCGAGCCCGCCGCTCGGCCGCATCCGCTTCGGAAAGGCCGCACTGCGGATCGACCCGAAAGGCCCGAACGACGTCCTGCGCCGCAAGCGAATGGGCGATCAACGCAATCCGCCTGGCCTCATGCATGAAAATAGGGTCGTTCGTCGACATGGCGCGGTCGATATGAAGTTCTCGCGTCGCGTCACGCAAGATTCCAGCAATGTTAGGAACTCATGCCGCTCTCGCCTTGATTTGGATCATCAACACTGCCCACGGCCGACACGTTGGAAAAAAAATCGTGCCCGCCGGGTTCAGCATCGACAAGCTCCGGTTGATGGAAGTCAATACGTGGCCAGCCGGCCCCGTTAACGTCATCCCGTCAGCGTTCAGGAACCGCAGCCATGGCCATGCGAGACAACCTTGCGGATAAAGTCTCTGCCATCAGTCCGGAAACACTGGTCCATCTCGGCGCGGGCCTGCTCATTCTCGTGGGCTGCGGGCTGGTGCTGCGCCCTTTCCTGCCGGCCGTCCTGTATTCGTCCGCCATTGTCATGGCGACGTGGCCACTGCACCGCCGGTTGCTCCAGCGGCTCCATGGCAGGCGCAACGTCGCCAGCCTGGTCAGCTGTCTGGTCGTCGCGCTGCTGGTCATCGCTCCGACGGTTGCCCTGGCGATGTCGCTGCGTGACGCGCTGGTTTGGCTGTTCGATCTGATCGACGCCTGGCGCAGGTCCGCGCTGCATGATGCGGCGGACTGGTCCGGGCGCGTGCCCCTGGTCGGCGAGTCGCTGCAACGTTGGCTCGCCGGCGTAGCCGCCGGCGACAGCCATGTCGACTCCCCCACCCTGGCCTCCCTCGCGGAGCCGGCCAGGCGCGTTGCCCTTGCCGGCGCCAGGGCGCTGGGCAGCGGGCTGCTGCAAACGCTGCTCGCGGGACTCCTGCTGTTTCTCTTCTACCGCGACGGTGAACGGATCGCGCTGCGCCTGCGTCAATTCATGGCGGCCTTGGGAGGGGCGCACGCAACCGATCTCCTGGAGGCGACCCACAGGACCATCGTGGGCGTCATGATCAGCGTCATAGGCACGGCGCTGGCCCAGGCCGCCGTGGCAGTGCTCGGCTTCGCAGTCGCTGGCGTGCCTCAGCCCCTGTTTCTCGGTTCGCTCACGTTCGTGCTCTCGGTCGCGCCGGTAGGCCCGCCGCTGATCTGGGGAGGCGCCGCCATCTGGCTGGTGCGCCATGGCGAGCCGGGCTGGGCGCTGTTCATGGCGGTGTATGGCGTGCTTGTCATCAGCCTGGTCGACAATGTCGTCAAGCCTTTGCTGATCAGTCGCTCCAGCCGCCTGCCGTTCGTACTGACGTTCATGGGCGTCATCGGCGGGGTTCTCGCCTTCGGCGTCGAAGGCGTGTTCATAGGGCCGGTCCTGCTGGCACTGGCGATTCGCCTGGCAAGCCGGTTTCCGGCGGCGCCCCGCAGCGGCCAAACGCCGGGACAGGATACCGACCAGAAATCAAGCGCCGCAGACATCTTTTGATCTACGGAAACCGCAGCATTACTGCGAACCCCCCGTCTCGCGGAAACGCAAAGCCGATCTCTCCGCCGTGCGCTTTCATCACTTCCTGGACGATGGCAAGCCCCAGGCCCGAGCCCGCACGACGTTCGGCGGCGCTCCGGCTGAGCCGTTCGAACGGACGCAGGGCAGCTTCCCAGTGCTCGCGGGCAATGCCTGGGCCATTGTCGGTCACCGTCACGACCACGCCGCCATCGGCATGCGCGACCTTGACGGAGATTTCATCTGCATTGCCGTGCAGCAACGCATTGTGCAGTACGTTCGATAGCGCCTCCTGAAGGCTGATGGCATCGCCCTCGATACAGACCTGCGGCGCATCGCTTTCAAAGGCGACCTGCACGTCGCGCTGGTCTGCGAGCGGTATCGTCCGCCCGATCACCTCCTTGACGAGCCCCGTCAACTCCACAGGTTCCAGCCGAACCGCTTGCGTGCGATGCGTCACCATCGCGTGATTGAGCAACTGTCCGGTGAGCCTGCCCACATCCGAGCAGGTTCGGCGCAACGCATCGAGATGGGCCGGGTCGCGCATCCGGTCCGTCTCGCCGCCCAGCAATTCGATCTGGGCATCGAGCCGCGCGAGCGGCGTACGCATTTGATGTGCAGCGTCGGCAATGAAGCGCTGCATCGCGGTCATTCTGTCGGCGAGCCGCCCGATAAGGCCGTTGATCGCGGCGATGATCGCGCTGATCTCCCTGGGTGTCTCGACGGTGACCGGCTTCAGGTCGGTGGGATCGCGCCCGGCAATGATGGTCTCGATTTGCGCGAGCGGACGCAGGCCGCGCCGGATGGCAAGGCCGCTCGCGCCGATGGCCAGCAGGCTCATCAAAAGTATCAGCGTCCAGACCTTGATGCTCATGTCGCGCGTCAACCGCTGCCTGGCGCGTGTGGTCTGCGCAACCGTCACGACCGCCCAACCGGGCGTGCGCTGCTCGGGCATGTACCGGGCGATCGTCACGACACGGATACGCCGGTGCTGATAGGTGGCGTCGGCGAACACGGCGCCTTGCCGCGCGGCAACGAGGGCGCCCTGCGAACCGGGAAGATCGCCGTAGCCGGCCACCAGCACACCGCGCGAATCGACCACCTTGTAGTAAACGAGGTCGTAGCGCGAAAGGGTCGACAGCGCGGCGACCGGAGGATCGAGCGCGAGCACGCCGCCCTGCACGTAGAGGCTCTCTGCCACGTCGATCGCCGCGCCGGCCAGCAGCTGGTCGTAGGCGTTCTCGGAAGCCACGCCGGCGTAATACCGCGCAATGACCGAGAGCGCCGCGCCGCCCGACACGACGATCAGCGTGATGAACAGCAAGGTGCGCCCGAACAGCGTCTTCGGAAACCAGTCAGAGCGCTGCAATCTGGTATCCCATGCCGCGCGCGGTACGGATCTCCACCGAGCTGCCTTGCAGCTTCTTGCGCACGCGCGTCACGTATTGCTCGACCGCGTTCAAGGTCGGCTCGTCGCCGAAGCTGAACAGCTGGCCGAGCAGTTCCTCTTTCGAGAAGATTCGTTGCGGACGGCTCGAGAGAATTTCCAGGAAGGCGAACTCCTGCCGCGACAACGGCAACGGCTTGCCATCGAGCTCGGCAAGCCGGCAGCTGCGGTCGATGGTCAGGCCGCCCAGCTTGACCAGGTCGTTCGCATGGCCGCTATTGCGGCGCAGCAGGGCCTGCACGCGCGCCTCGAATTCCCGGTAGTCGAACGGCTTGACGAGGTAGTCGTCGGCGCCCAGCCCCAGTCCGCTCACGCGGTCGTCGATGGTCGATCTCGCCGTCAGGAGCAGGACCGGCGTTGCCGATCCGGCTGCACGCATGGTGCGCAGGATCGAAAAGCCGTCCATTTCGGGCAACATGACATCGAGCACGACCAGGTCGAAGCGCTCGAGGCGCAGCAGGCTGCTGGCCGTTGCGCCGTTGGTCTCAAGGTCCACCGCATGGCCGAGCCGTACCAGGCGGCGATGAACCGCCGCTCCGATCTCGGCGTCGTCTTCTACAACCAGAATGCGCATGATGTCGTTGCCGCCGCCCGTTTTCCGTGCGCAAGCGCGGGATTTCCCCAGGACTTGATCTCAGAGTTTTCTCAGACTCGCTCGATAACATTGTAGAACAGCAAATAAGCGGCAAACGCAGCATGAATGGCAAGGGAGACAAAGCGATGCAACAACGCAGCGGCGGCCGTGCGCGCGCACAGCCTTCTTTATTGCGCCGCCGCGCACTCGTCGCATCGGGATTGTGCGCCGCACTGGCATCAGGACTGCATGCCGGGCCGCTGCTGACCAAGCCGCGGACTGTGCGCATCTCGAAAGGCTACGGCCTGTTGTACCTGCCGCTGCTCGTCATGGAGCACGAACGGCTGTTCGAGCGCCACGCCGCCCTGCAGGGGCTGCGAGGCGTGAAGGTCGACTGGGTGCTGCTGGACGGAGGCAATTCTGTCGACGACGCCATGATGGCCGGCACGCTCGATTTCGCGGCCGCCGGCGCGCCCGGCTTCATCGAACTGTGGGCGCAGTCGCGCGGCATTCCGAACGTGGAAGTGATAGGCATCAGCGGCCTGTCGACGACGTCGCTCTCGCTCAACACGAACCGGCCGCAAATCGCATCGCTTGGCGACTTCACGCCGTCCGACCGCATCGCGGTTCCCGGCATCCGCACATCGCTGTCGGCCGTGGTCCTGCAGATGGCGGCGAGCCGGCTCCTTGGGGCGGAAAACTTCGCGCAGCTCGATGCCATCACTGTCAACATGCCCCATCCGCAGGCGATGCGCGCCTTGATCCGGGGCGAAGGCGGCATCACCGCGCACTTCACCTCCCCTCCTTTCTCGATGCTCGAATTGCGGCATTCGAATATTCATCGTGTCGTCGATTCGATCGATATCCTCGGCCCGCTGACGCTGGACGTCGTGTTCGCGCCCAAGCGGCTGGTCGACGCGCAGCCCGCTCTCGCGGCGGCATTCGTCGGAGCCCTCTCGCAGGCAAACCGGCTGATCGAGCAGGACAGGCAGACGGCGGCGGCGATCTACGCCCGCGTATCCGGCCTGGACGTCTCCCGCGAAGACGTGATGCGGATGCTGGCAGCGCCGCAGATGCGCTTTTCGGTCGAACCCGTCCAGCTGATGGACTACGTCGAATTCCTGTACCGGGTCGGAACCATCAAGACCAAGCCGCTTTCATGGAAAGAAATGTTTTTGGCGCGCCATTCCGGCCTCCAGCCGGCTTAGCCGCCGATCGCCCAACAGAAATCATCGAACGCCCCGGAGGTGCTCCGCAGAAAGTCGCCGACCCTACAACCCGACGCAAGCCCTGCTCGAAAAGCATTCCAGCAGTCTTTCGAATAATGAATCGACGGGGCCAGGCGGCCTCGAACCCTGACATCCAAGAAATTGGCGAGTGCGCACGAAGCACCGCGACTCGCCGCAAACAAGTACGGAGATAAGCAATGCAGACAAGCATGGAAACGGCGCCCCCATCCGGGCAGAACATTTTCAAAGTGGCATTCGCCAGCATCATCGGATCGGTCATCGAGCAGTATGACTTTCTGGTCACGGGCATCATTGCCGCGACCGTGTGGGGCGGCGTGTTTTTCAAGCTTCCCAATCTGGCCGCGATCGCGGCCGCGATCGGCGTCTACGGCCTGGGCATCATCATCCGCCCGGTCGGCGCATTCATTTTCGGCAATATTGCCGACCGGCACGGACGCAAGAATGCGATGGTCTATGCGCTCTTGCTCATGGGCATCAGCACACTGTGCATCGGGCTCACGCCCACCTATGACAGCATCGGGGCCGCGGCCCCCATATTGCTCATCGTGTTTCGGCTGCTGCAGGGCATCAGCTTTGGCGCCGAGTTCGGCACCGCCTCGACCTGGGTCGTCGAACAGGCTGCCAATTCCAAGCATCGCGCGTTCTGGGGTGCCTGGGTCGGATTCGCGATCCCGATCGGCCTGCTGCTCGGCTTCGGTTCGGTCATTTTCGTGCGCTCGATGATGTCGCCCGAGCAATTCACGGCCTGGGGCTGGAGAATCTTCTTCTATGTCGGCTTCGCGGTGGCGATCGTGGGCATCCTGATCCGTACCCGGACGATGGACAGTTTCGTATTCGAGCGCTTTCGCAGCGCGCAGGCCACGCTGGCGGCGCCCGCCTTGCAGGTCTGGAAGGAAATGCCGCTGCGCATCCTGCGCATGTCGCTGGTCAACGCGATGTTCGGCGGCGCGTTCTTCCTGAGCTTCGTATTCGGCACGAGCTATATGAAAGCCGTCGGCTACGGCGCCACGCAGGCGGAGACGGTAGGCCTGATCGCCGCCGGCTCCATGCTCGTATTCATGGTGATAGGCTCGTATCTTGCCGATTCGATCAATCGCCGCACCATTCTCCTTATTTCCGCGGTCGTGTTCCTGGTCTGGGCGATTCCGTACTTCTACCTGATCAACATGGGAAATTTCTGGCTCGCGGTGTTTGCCGAAGTGATCGGTTTCGGCTTCGTGTTCGGCTTCGGCTATGGCGCGATTCCGACCTTCTACACCGAGAATTTCCCGACGCGGTACCGCGCCTCGGGCGCGAGCGCGGCCTACCAGGTGTCGCAGGTCTACGGCGGCGGGGTCATTCCCATCATCGCGGGCGTCATCCTGCATGCCTACGGCATCCATCGCGCCTACCTCTATATCGGCCTGTTCGTGATGGTCTATGCGGTGCTCGCGATTTTCGCGATTCTTGCCACGCCCGAGACGAAGAACGTCGACATGGAGTCTTGAGCGGACGCCGGCACGACCACGCGCGCCGGCGCAATCACAGGTAGGCGGCCGCGAGGTTCCGGATGCCCAGGCAGATAAGCAGGCAGGGAACCAGGCCGTCCAGTCTCCAGGCCTGTCCCCGCCTGAACAAAGGCGATCGCGCCGTTGCGACCCGGTACGCGACGGCGCAAAGCACGGCGCTCAGGCCCAGGATGACCCCTACGCTCACGGCCAGGACGGGCGCCGCCGAGCCGCAAAAAAGCGCGGCGTAGCCCACGACATTGTCGAGGCTGCCCGCAGCGAAAACGAGAAAGCAATTGCGGAACGACTGGCTGGCGGTCTGGGGAGGCACTGCGCGGCCGTCGGCGCCACGCCTTGCAGCCATGGCCGTGGCCAGCCTGAAGATGCCCAGGACGAGGGCCGGCCCCGCGGTGAGCAGGCCGCCCGATCCGCCGACGGGGCGCCCGACGCCCAGCGCGAGCAGCGCGGCGATCGCGACCACAAGCAAGGCGTTGAGCAGCTTTGCCAGGATCACGGGCGCGGGCCGCCCGCCCGCTCCGGACAGCAGGCAGACGACAAAGACGAAATCGTCGATGCTGGTCGCCGCAAACACGGCGCCAGCCAACGCAATTGCATGCCAATAGGCCATCGCGACTTTCCGCCCGGGCGGATCCGGCGCGCAGGAATGGGGCGCCGCTGCCGTCTTATACGCGGATCGACTCAGGCCTGGCAAGCGCCAGCCGCACGATGGCGTGGGCGGGCGGTCATCGCGCCCGCATCTGACGGCACGGACAAATCCTTGCCCTGCCCGGCCGGTCCCGGGTCGGTGCAAGGTTTCTTTTCGCGTTGGCAGGACCTAGACTACGCAGAGCGGCGTGAAAATTGCCCAGGCTCGGCGCCGTCGATCACCTGATGGAGAATGAATAGTGGACTTCAAGGACTACTACAAAATTCTCGGCCTCGAAAAGACGGCCTCGGCGGACGACATCCGCACCGCGTACCGCCGGCTTGCCCGCAAATACCATCCCGACGTGAGCAAGGAACCTGACGCCCAGGCGCGCATGCAGGATCTCAATGAAGCGCGCGACGTCCTGAGCGACCCGGAAAAACGCAGTGCCTACGATGAACTGGCAAGCCATCCGCGCGGCGCTCCGGATTCACGCCCTCCTCCCGACTGGAACACCGGCTACGAGTTCGCCGGCAGCGGCGCCGAGGACGGCGATTACAGCGATTTTTTCAACAGCCTCTTCGGCCGTGGCGCCCGCCGCGGCCAGGCCCATGGCCGCCACATGCAGGGCGAAGACCGCCATGCCCGCATTCAGATCGACCTGGCCGACAGCTATCAGGGAGCCACGCGCACCATTACGCTGCAGCAACCGGTGATCGACGCGCAGGGCCAGGTCACGCGCCGGGAACATACGCTCGATGTGCGCATACCCAAGGGAATCCGCGAAGGACAGCATATCCGCCTGCGCGGCCAGGGAGGCGCGGGACTGGGCGACGGACCCTCCGGGGATCTGTACCTGGAAGTGCAATTCCGTCCCGACGCCCGTTACCGTGCGCAGGGGGCCGATGTCTATGGCGCCCTGCCGGTGACGCCATGGGAGGCCGCGCTGGGGGCCTCGATCACAGCGACGACCCCTGCCGGCACCTTTGACGTGCAAGTGCCATCCGGCAGCCAGAACGGGCGCAAGCTGCGCCTGCGCGGCCGCGGCCTGCCGGGCGAGCCCGCCGGTGATTTCTATCTTGTGCTGGATGTCGTGCTGCCTCCCGCCGACAGCGACAAAGCACGTCAACTCTACGAGACGATGGCGCGCGAGATGCCTTTCAATCCGCGCCAGGGCCAAGGAGCGTGAGCCATGCAACCCAATGATGCCCTCATCGGCCATTTGCTCGACGACGAATCCCTGACGCTTGAAGAACTGGCCCATGCCTGCGGCGTGGCCCCTGCCTGGGTTGTCGAGCGCGTGCAGGCCGGCCTCTTCAGCGATGGCACTGTGACCGTCGAAACGCAGCGGTTCAGCAGCCTGGACCTGAGGCGGGCCCGCCGCATGATCCACATCGAGCGCGGCTACGACGCGGTGCCGGAACTGGCCGCGCTGGTGGCGGACATGCTCGAGGAAATGGACCGGTTGCGCACTCGGCTGCGGGCGCTGGATCCGGACACGTGACCGATCGCAGGCCTTACGGACTGCTGCTTTTGCCGACGATCCCGGGCGACGGCATAGAATGTCGGCTCGCTTGCAAGGAACCCAGCAGATGAGCATTGCCGACCCGGCCGCCGGTCGCCGGACCCGCCTCCCGCCCGCCGGGAAAAAGCCGCCGCGCGCGCTCGAAAAGATATTGAGCCTGCACGATTTCGAGACCGCCGCGCGCCGGATCCTGCCCCGCCCCATCTTCGGCTATGTGAGCGGCGCGGCGGAAGACAACCGCACGCGCGACGAAAACCGCACGGTCTTCGATGAATACGGATTCGTGACACGCGTGCTGCGCGATGTATCGGCCCGCCGCCAGACGGCCGAGGTATTCGGGCAGCCGCTTTCCTCGCCCTTCGGCATCGCGCCCATGGGCATCAACGCGTTGTCAGGCTATCGCGGCGATCTCGTGCTGGCCTGCGCGGCGCAGGAGGCGGGCATCGCCTCCATCATGAGCGGGTCGTCGCTGATCCGGCTTGAAGAAGTCGCGCAGGCGGCGCCAGCGACGTGGTTCCAGGCCTATCTCCCGGGCGATGCAGAGCGCCGCGGCGCCCTGATCGAGCGCGTGGCGCAGGCCGGCTACCGCACGTTGGTCGTGACCGTGGACCTGCCGGTCTGGGCCAACCGCGAAAACAATGTGCGCAGCGGCTTTTCCACGCCGCTGCGCCCCAGCCTGCGCCTGGCCTGGGACGGCCTGACGCGGCCGCGCTGGCTATTGGGCACGTTCGCGCGCACGCTGCTCAGGCATGGCATGCCGCATTTCGAGAATTCCTACGCGACACGCGGCGCTCCCATCGTATCTTCCAAGATAACGCGCGACTTCAGCGCGCGCGACCACCTGAGCTGGGCCGACCTGGGCATCATTCGCCGGCAGTGGCAGGGCAACCTGGTGGTCAAAGGCATCCTGAGCGTGGACGACGCGCTGGCCGCGCGCGCGCATGGCGCGGACGGGGTCATTCTTTCCAATCACGGCGGCCGTCAACTTGACGGCGCGATCTCGCCGATGCGCGTATTGAAGGCGGCCGTCGACACGTTGGGTCCGGACTATCCCGTAATGATAGACAGCGGCTTTCGCCGCGGCTCGGACATCCTGAAGGCGATCGCGCTGGGTGCTCGAATGGTTTTCGTCGGCCGGCCTTTCGGCTATGCGCTGGCGGTCGCCGGCGCGCATGGCGTGGCGCATGCGATCAGGTTGCTGCACGAGGAGATCGACCGCAATATGGCAATGCTGGGCGCCAATGCCTGCAGCGAACTGGGGCCCGACACGCTGTTGCACATCCGGTAGTCCGCCGTGCGCTTTCAGCCCAGTATCTCTCGGCGCACCTTGAGCAGCACGTCCTCCAGCACGTCCGGCGCGATCCCGCTGAGCACAATGCGCATCGCGTGCGGCACACGCATGGACGTGGAGAACGGCTCGGACGTGGCCACGAGTATGCCCTGGCGTTCCAGACTGGCC